>NZ_CABTML010000027.1:0-116114 GCF_902485895.1 uncultured Anaerobiospirillum sp.
AACTTATGCCTCTCACCTCAATGCGGTTTTGCCTCTACTGAAGAGGGCAATTCCCTTACCGAAGATGAGCAATGGGCTAAGGTTGACTTAGTAGTACGTACAGCCAAGAAGATCTGGGGCTAATTAAGTACAACTAATCAGTATTAGCGCAAATTAAATCTGACTGACAAAAAGCAAAGGCCAAATTGTGCATGAATATTTGTTCATGCCTCTTTGGCCTTTTATGTGTCCATTATCTATGAAGTCAGCTTTGCTCTGCTACCTAACTAATATGAAGGCAGCTTTGCTCAGCTACCTAACTAAAATGCCTTTGAGCTTTAAGGAGATAGCATAGCTTACGCTTGAACAAGAGCGCTATCTTAAGATGCTATTAATCTAAAGAGCCTTGTGCTGCTGGCTTGGCCTCATCAACATTGAGGCTATCATCATAAGGCTCAGGGGATTGCACCACATCTTTGCTCTCATCGATGGCTGGTGTCTTAGGCTGAGAGTCCACATCCCCCTTAAGTAATTCAGAGCGCTTAGGTTTGATAGTTTCAGGTGCTCTTAAGACACCTTTGCCTGTTGGGCAGCTATAGGCACGGCCAGATAAGAAAAACTCAGTTGGAGCCATGCCGCTTGGACCATGTAAAAATGGGCCGTCGTCATAGAAGAAAAAGCCTGGCATGACACTCATATTGGTCTCAACTAAGTGATTACCACCAAGCTGAGCCGTCTTAAGCTTGAGCAGACGACGTGCTGATTCTAAATTGACTGCGCCATAGTGATTGTTAACATCACCAACGAAGGTACATCCCACTACCTCACTAGGCATAGCAGTAACAACCGAGGCTATCATATCCTCTTCTTGCGGAGTATATGCAGCGCATCCATTAAGAACTAAAGCAGTGGTAACACCTAAGGTTACGTATGCGTACTTAAGCTTACGATTATTCATACAAACTCCAAAAGGTTATGCCTCAAAAGATGCATATGCTCATAGTATATGGCAAATGTAAGTAGCAATGCCTGTAAATATCTTATGCCTCAAAACTTAGCTGAGACTTTAAATTTTAAGATCGCCGCGTCACAACTTAAGACAAATAGCCTTTATCAAGATCTAAAGCCATGCACCGCTCTTAATACTCGCCGCTTTGCTCTAGGATTACAAATGGCATTGGTGCTCTATGATTAAAAGCAGCAGCCATGCACTCATGGTAAAAGCAGCGGCTATGCACTCAAATTAAGAGTTGCTCCCATGCTCATGGAGCACTAATTGCGGCCATGTTCATAGAGCACTAATTGCGGCTATGCAAGGTACGCTTCATAGACTTTGCTTTGAAGAGGTCTAATGGGGTATTGAGTAATTGCTCCTCAAAAGACTGCAAGCACAGCTTTAAAATCTCCATATCCTCAGGAGGCATCTTGTTGAACTTGAAGGAAGAGATCTTGTCATTGCCCTTGTAATACACCGAGAGTTTGAGCTGATTGCCTTGAGGGCTAACAAGCTCAACTTGCTTTAAGTAGTTCTTATCCTCAATTGCACCAACCTTAAAGCCAAGTGGGGTAAGGATATTATTAAGGCGCTTAGCAAAAGGAACCACAGTACCCATTCCTGCCTCAACACTACCTTGAGCACTTAGCTGATTGTTTTTAACTGCCTTAAGAGCAGTATCCTCATCAACTAAGGTTAAGTTTTTATTGCGCTTTAAGAGGCGATTAGAATCACGCTCATTTTGCTCAATATATGCCTCAACTTGCTCATCACTCTTAAGCTGAATATTGTGGATAGAACTACCCACTAAGTTCTTGAGCAAATAGAAAACCTCTTTTGCATCCTCAAGCTCAGATGAGGTCTGTACAAAGGAGACCAAATCTCTTTTGTTATAAAACACAGATAACTTAAAGCGCTCGCCATCTTGTGTCTCCATAAAACACAGCTTTTGGTAGTTACGATCTTCAATACGACTTACGTGCACTCGAGTCGCTCTTAAGATCTCTTGTAGTGCTGCACCAAAGTCTCGACGTAAACCTGAGTAATACTCCTTTTCCTCAGCACCACGAGGTTTCATATAAGAGCTACGAGTGTACTTAATACCAGTAGACTCTCTACGCTCTTTTGGATCTACATGCCACTGAGCAGTGTTTTCTAATACCGACAGACGCTTATGACCCTCAGCACTAATACGCTCATGCTCAATTAAAGCCTCTTGAGCACGCTTGTTTTCAAGCTCAGTGTACTTAGGACCGTCATCATCTTCTTCATTTCTATTCTTTATAAACTTGCGCAGCTCTTCAGGTATACCTTGCTCCCATGGCGCAACCTCATCAGAAAAGCCTGCAGTACTGTCTGTAGCTCGCAAAGCTCTTCCATAGCCACCTTGCGTCTCAAGTAAAGGCATGCCTTTTCCTGAGGAGAGATCTTTACCCTTTAAAGAGGCATAGTGCTCATCATTATCGCTTTCAGACTGCAAGGCCTCATAAGCCTCCAATATGCCATCAAAATCTAGCTCTTCATCCTCACTAGCCGCACTATTTTGAGCAGACGAAGAGCTCAATGTGCTACCACTATTTTGAGCGTTGTCAGATAGACTTTGAGAACTAGCTGCATTAGCACTAGGAGTATGAGTGCCTACAGCACTTGCCTCACTAACTACAACGCCATCAAAACTATCTTGTGCTACAAAAACCGAATCATCTATCTTTTGCTCGTGCTGCACTGTAGCAACACAGACGCTATCACCATGTCCTGTAGCATCATCCCAAGGCGCTCTCTCATCGCCCGCACCGCTTGCATTAACTTCACTACTTGCAGATAAATCATTACTTGCAGCCCCATCCTCAGAATCTGTTGCAACCTTCTTATCTTGTGGTGGCATAACCATGCTCTTAGGATGTGAAGCCGAGGCATCTGCGCTTTGAGCATGCGGTGCCGAAGTATCAACGCTCTGAGTATGAGGTACTGTGCTATCAACGCTCTTAGCATGCGGGGCCGTGGTATCAACTCTTTCTAAATGAGCCTCATCATAAGCGCCTAAGACCGCATCATACTCTTGCCATACTTGAGTGTAGGCATCATGAGCTTTAGCCCCTTTATAACTATCATTATCCATAGCAAAACTACGGCTAGCGTAATTCTCTGATACGTATAGATGAGCTGGCGATGAGGGGGCGGCAACATCAGGTGCTAATGTACAAGGAGGAGCTGAGGCTTCTAAGACAGTAGCCTTAGTGCTAGTTGCATTGGCGCTAGCGCTCTTAGCTGTGTGCATTGTCTTGCTAGCACTCGACTTAACCTTACTAGTAGTGCTTGAGGCTACTGCAGATGATACAGTGGTACTCGCTAATACAGGTGCTGTCGCGGATACTGGGGCAGTTGCGGCTACTGGTACATTTGCGGCTAGCTTCGATGGCTCAGGGGTTGGGGATGATGCGGATGTGCTTGAGCCTTTAGGATGCTTACTAGTGGCCATGTACTCATCAATACGCTGTTCCATGGACATGTTAGGCACGGTATTTTGCGTGCTTTTAGGACGTGATGAGACCTTTCCTAGATCGGACATGCTTACTACACGAGTGGTAGGAAGTAAGTCTTTGTAGTCACTAAAAGCCATAGCTATTTCCTAAAAGATCGAGTCTGATAAAAAGCACCCATATGATTAAAGTGTGCTTGATGAGCCTAGATTACACTAGATTTTTGCACCATTGCCATGCAATTGTAGGCCTATATTGTTTTTGCAAGCTTAGCATAAGCGGGGCTATAAGCTCATGCTCTAAAACAAGTGAAACTTAACAATATGGCCACAGAGTCTTATTTTCTGTGAAGCCCATGAGGTTATTTTTAGCTACATATATTTGGCAAGCCTAAGAAAAACGTGATGATGTTTAAGCCGCATTTGTTAAAATAAGCGCCCAACATATCCTCATTGCTGATAGTACAGCTAAAAAACTCGAGGATAGGTTCTTGTGGTCTTAATCTTAGCTAATTTCTTGAGCCTCTAGACCCAAAGTTTTTCTTAGGACAAAGCCAATGCTTACCAAACTCACTCTAAAGCTCTACAAATACACTGATACAGATGCTTGGGCAAGGTTATGCCATACCAAAACAGGCATATTCTTAGTCTCAGTAGTGCTAGGTGCCTTAGGAACTTTAGGCTTTGCTCCATACAATAATTGGGTAGTTACTTTAGCTACTCTGGCCTTTGAGTTCTTCTTTGTCTCAACCTTTAAGTCCTCTAAGCGCGTGTTCTTTTCATTGCTGTTGTACTTTACAGCCATGAACACTTTCACCTTAGAGTGGCTTAACTATGTTATGACTGGCTTTGGCGGCCTACCACCAATTGCCTCTTACTCAATTGAGACTCTCTTCTCTGCCTATTTAGCTATCTTCCATGCCTGCCTTGGCACTCTAGCCTTTAGACTGTCCATGCGTCGCATCAAGAAAGATGAGCTTGACACTGGCAATAGCCATGGCAAGGATAGCGGTGCTAGTACGGCTAAAGACAGCTCTGCTAGCGCGGCTAATGACAACTCTGCCTATGCAAGTTCCGCTAACGACGCTAGTGCCCAGTGCGATACTAAAACTGCAGATGCTGATGATTTTGATGATGAGGAGGCTGTAGAGGCACCACCTCCTGCTTTTTCATCTCGACCAGTACCTGCTGAGTCTAGTGCATCTCCATCAAAGATGCAGGATATGCCAAAACACGGCATCTCAGCTGGTTCTACTCGTTTATATCCAATTCTTACACTTAAAGATGGCATTGATCGCCGCTTCTTTAAGAATGCGTTTTTATTAGGCTTTCTGCCAGCAGCTTTAGTTCTTGCTGATTACATCATCGGTGTACTCTTTACTGGTTTCCCATGGATGTATGTTGGCTATACCACCGTTGATAGTCCTTTTGCATCCTTTGCCCCATTAGTGGGTGTACGAGGCATTAGCCTTCTGTTCTTTATCTGTGCGGGCGCTATTGCTCTTGCTATTGAGCGTCGCTATGTCTATCTGCCAGTGGCTGGCTTTATTTTCTTTGTCAGCATCATCATTATGGGTATCAAATACGTTACCCCAATGGAGCCTATCAAGGTTGCAGGTATTCAGGGCAATATCGAGCAGAGCATCAAGTGGGATCCTAACCATACTATCCCAAGCATCAAGAAGTATATGAACCTTACCTCTCCAGAATTAGGTAAGAATGATGTAGTAATCTGGCCTGAGTCAGCCATGCCTGTATATGTACAGCAGATTGTGCCTCTGCTTGATGATCTTAACTTTTTGGCCAATGAACAAGAAACTGCCTTGTTAATGGGTATCCAACGTGTTACTCCAGACAAGCTCAGCTATAACTCCATGTATGTTTTTGGTCAGAGCAAGAATCTCTTTGATGCGCAGATTTACGACAAGCGCCACTTAGTGCCATTTGGTGAGGTAGTGCCGTTTGAAAACCTCACTCGTCAGCTAGGTTCGATCTTTAATTTCCCAATGTCATCCTTTAGCCCAGGTGCACTTGATCAAGAGCAAATTTATATTGAGAAGTTCGATCTTAAGTTCATCCCTGCTCTTTGCTATGAGTCTATCTTCCCTGAGTTAATGCTCTCCATGCATTCAGATGAGACCAATGGCATCATCATGATCTCTAATGACTCCTGGTATGGCGATACCCGTGGCCCGATTGAACATTTATCTATTGCGCGTATGCGTTCTATGGAAATGCAAAAGCCAATGATCCGCGTTACAAACTCTGGTATCACTGCCTATATCGATGAGCTCGGAGCTATTGTAGAGCGCTTACCATCTGATGAAGAGGGCGTACTGCACATGCAATACGTTCCAACCTCTGGAACCACTCCATACGCTAAGGGCGGTATCTACATTTTCATCGTCATGGTACTTGCTACTATTGCCTTAGGCTTCATGCTGCGTCGTGTCCGTCAAGATGCTGTCCAACAGCAGTTTAACGACATGATCCGTCCATAAATCTTCTTTAACGATCTCGGTGTGGCCATAATGACCACACCTTGATCAATTCTCCATAGCACCTGCCTTCAAAATGCAGAGACTATGGCTAATCCTCAAGCTACACTGCACCTCAAAGGCTTAGGCAGCGTCTTGTGTGATCCTATACAAGCGATTGTAGCGATCTTATGATCCTGTCTTTTAGGCTTGCTCGATCACATGTTAAAAAGTGACGATCGCGATCTTTAAACTTTCTTTACAAGATCACGATGGATCATCAGCGCTGTAGCTAATGATGTTTGCACTATGCTAAAAACTATGGATCTCAAGGCTGATCGATCATGGCACAAAAATGTGAAGATCGTGAACTTTAATCTTTTTTCACCTCGATACTACTCAACATTGCATGGGCCTTAGTGCTATTCTATTAAGATATCTTTACGCGTCTAAAGTACGATCTGATATTAGACTTTAGTACGCTAAAAAAGGCTAATTTGCGGTCATTGGCCGCGATGAACCTAACAATTTTTAACTTTTTTGCCTGACAAGAAGCCATTTTGGTCGGATAATAAGCAAGTTATACATGATTAGGCTATAGATATCAGAGCGCGATATCATTAAAATGGTAGGTGCTTATCTGATTAACATGGCACGCAAACTTTTTTACAACGCGTGTCTTTAGTCTAAGTAAGCTCAATAGTTTTAGTGTGGCCATCTAGCTCACTAGGTGCTTTGTTCTTGTGCCAAGTGCGTATCAAGGAAGGATATATGCGCGAGATTTTCTTCAGCAGTTCACGTGTTCTTACTTACATCATCAAGAGATGCTATCTGAAGAACTACCCAATTAATCAGGCCAAGGCACAGCGCCTGTTATACTGCTCTTATGGCAGCGTCATGGCTTTATTTGACATGCGTTTAACCGACGAGCGTCCTATTACTTGGGAAGCAGGCCCAATTTTCCCTCGTGCACTGTTTGACCACATGCACCATCAGCTCAACTTTGCTGATCCACAGAATCCATTAGAGCAGAACCTCTGCCAGCCAGCTATCCTCTACGTTATCGATCAGACTGTAGACAACTTTGGCGCAATGGCAGCTGAAGAGCTCACCGAGTTCTTAACCGCTCCAGGTACCCCATGGTACGAAGTATCCAACAAGGGTGAGGACTTAGGCATCATCATGAACGATGAGCTTATCCGTAAGTACTTTGCTGAGCACGTAGTAAATCCTGAGGCTTACTGCGGCCCAACTATGGAAATCGCTATCAGCCCTAACGAGCCAAGCGACAGCATCTGGGCTTAATCCTCATTTGTCTTTCATAGGCCAAGCGTGCCTAACCTAGCACTCTAAGAGCCTCTATGAATGCAACAAGCTTTAAATCCTTCCTCCGCCAGGGCCTCTTAACCTGGCGGTATTCTTTTGTATTCTCTTTTTTCCCCATCAAAATACTGCCATCTAGCTAAAAGCAAATCATCAGTACTCATCTGCAGCTTTTGCTATTTTATTTATCTGCCCTTGCTCCCCACTTACTCATAGTCGCCCAACTGACTTTGCGTGAAATGTTAACTACCCTATCTTTTTTAGTGCACTAAAGTGTTTATCTACCATCACATAATCCCTTATGTATCTAGGATTTAACCCAGTTAGGGCCTATCAAAACACTCAACTATGTGACCTAGTCGGGAAAACCGCTAATATCTTGACTAAGACATAGCTCCAATGCCTATCTAGCGCGGTTTCTATTGTCTTTGCGTGCTAAAATGTTTAAGCGATGCGTGTATGTCCATGCTTTGACAGCTTCTCTTGTGATTTATAGCCTTAAAGTCAGACAAAAAGCTCCTATCCGTGCGCTTTTGTCTTCAATAGAGCGAGCTTGGTCTTTAAAGGCGTGGTGAATAGTGCAGTTGACCGCCAAAAACTTGCACTTTATTCACGGCTAACACCATCAGATGCTGACTTGCTTGTGTCAGCAAGCCCTTACATTGGTTTAGGTCTCAGGTTTTTTAATGAGCAACAACGTTGATACCCGCCTACAACGCACTAATGCATCCGTAGGAATCAGTGGCAAATCCGTAAAAGAGTCGCGTGAAAAAGATGCTAACACCTCATCTACACAGATGAGCCGTGCTGCTACCACACGCTATTTAAACTCCTTATCTAGACAACAAGATGACGTAGGGGATACCCTCTCTCGCTCAATGAACAAGCTCAATCAGAGTTTGTCTCATGCTGCCTCGAGCAATGAGGAAGTTGCAGTTGATGAGCAAGCTGAAAAGATGGCGGTCTATACCAAGCTTGCCGGCAAAATCATTAGCCGTGATGCCAATTTACAGGATAAAGTTGCTCATAACCTGTCTAGTGGCTCTAATACTGTACGCTCCAAAGATGCTGTAGATTCTCTGCAGCAAGCTATGAGCAAGATGCCTTCAAGCCTGAAGGAAGGTACACAATCTGGTAAAGATTTAGCCAAGTTCATGGTGGAAAACCTAGTTACTTTAACTGACACCAAGAACATGGGTGCAGGCTTAGAGCGTGATTTAGCAGTACGCCAAATCACTGTGCCTAAGCATGCTCCAAACAGCCGTGTCCAAGCTGCTAGTGACAAGGTTTTACAAGCATCTATCGAATACATTAAGAGCAATCAGCCCGAGGCTTTAGCCAAAGAAGCAGCTCAGGCAAAATCAGGCCAAAGCGCTAATGCCTCGACTGCCAATAGCACTGCAAACGTTAATCTCAATAGCTCACAAGATAGAGATGATGCCGAAGTTGCAAACTCAACTTACACTCAAAGCATCATCAAGCAGCGCCGCGATGCCCAAAATACTAAGGATGTTGCACAGCAAAACACCAAGGATGTTGCTTCGCAAAGTCCTCAAGATCGTATTAGCTCAGAGATCTCCAAGCGCATTCACAGCTTAATCTCTCAAGCAGCTGCTAGTGCTAAGCAAGGCAATTTAATTCAGCTCACTCCAGAAGAGGCCAAAGCTTTTGATAAAGCCGCCTCAAGCCCATCTAATAGCAGCTCAGTTGAACGCTTTTTAACCAAGACAACTACATCAGCTCCTGAAGCTCCACTTTCAGAGGGTAAAGCACGTCCTGCTATCGACAATACCAATGTTCGTCAGTTATCCCTGTCCGAACTGTCAGCCCGTGCATCCAAGCTGCAACAAGAATTTAGAACCGAGCGTCACCGTATTGCTCAAGAGGGTAAGCTTCCAGATCCAGCACAGATGACTAAGGTCGAAATCAAAGTCGACGTACGTCCATCTCAGGGACAAGCCACCACTCAAAGTTCATCTGACCCGCGTGCCAACGGTGCTAGCACCTCTGCAGCTGCAGATCGCGTTTTAAATGGCGATAGCTCTAATACCAAGACTCTGTATACCTCAGAGCGTAGTGCCCCAACTTTATCTGATACAGCCGCCAAAGCTCGTGAGCTCTTAGCCCGTGCTCAAGCTCGAATTGCACAGCAACAAGTTGCTGAGGGCAATACCAAGGATGGCTCTAAGATTGCGACCCAAGCTAATGAGCCGGCCACCAAAGATATCAAGGCACCAACTGCTCAAAATCAGCAGCCTACCCAAGCTCAGGCTGACAAGGCTCCAGGCACTCAAAATCAGCAGCCTACTCAAGCTCAGGCTGATAAGGTAGCAAGCAGCAACGCTAAGCTTACTGATGCCCTTAAAAACATTAGCTACAGCTCTATTGCTGAAGATACCAAGGTCATCAATCAGCTAAAAGCTCAGGCTCAAGCCCTTGAGCAGCTGCAGTCTAAGGTTGCACAAGAGCAGCAAGCCACCACAGCCTCAAAAGATACTGCTACCAAGCCAACTCCTGATGAGTTCAAGTCACAGCTAGCACCAAGCAATGCTGCTACCAAGGATATCAAGGGCCCTGTTACCCAAGATGGCAAACTCCCAGGTGCCCCAGATAAGGCCCCAGCATCTAGCGACAAAGCACCTGTTGCTGACAAGGCCCCTGTTGCAGATAAGGCTCCAGTAGCTGACAAGGCTCCTACTGCCTCAAGAGACAAGGTTATTACTCAGGATAATAAGCTCCCTGGCGCTCCAGATAAGGCCCCAGTTGCATCTGACAAGGTGCCTGTAACCAAGGACATTAAGGTTCCTGTACCTCCACAGGATGGCAAGCTACCTGGTGCCCCAGAAAAAGCCCCAGCAGCTGATAAAGCACCGGTTGCAGATAAGGCCCCAGTAGCTGACAAGGCTCCGGCTGCCTCAAGCGACAAGGTTATTGCTCAGGATAATAAGCTCCCTGGCGCTCCAGATAAGGCCCCAGTTGCATCTGACAAGGCCCCTGTAACCAAGGACATTAAGGTTCCTGTACCTCCACAGGATGGTAAGTTACCTGGTGCCCCAGAAAAAGCTCCTGTTTCAGATAAAGCTCCAGTTGCTGACAAGGCTCCGTCCGCCTCTAGCGACAAGGTTATTGCTCAGGATAATAAGCTCCCTGGCGCTCCAGATAAGGCTCCAATAGCATCTGACAAGGCCCATGTAACTAAGGATATTAAGGTTCCTGTACCTCCACAGGATGGTAAGTTACCTGGTGCCCCAGAAAAAGCCCCTATTTCAGATAAAGCTCCAGTTGCAGACAAGGCTCCGGCCGCCTCTAGCGACAAGGTTATTGCTCAGGACAATAAGCTCCCTGGCGCTCCTGAGAAGGCCCCAGTTGCATCTGACAAGGCCCCTGTAACTAAGGATATTAAGGGCCCACTGCCTGAGATCAAGCCAAACACCATCATCACTAAGGAGAGCCAAGAGCCACCTAAGGTCGTATCCAATCTTATGACCAAGGATGCATCTTCAAGTAAGGATGCTCCTAGTGATAGATCACATGTAATCTCTCGCGAACAGGCTTTAAAGGAGCGCACCGATATCAAAGCTCCTGATCGTGCCCAAACTTTAGATGCGACCACACAATCTAAGACTAAAGAGGCTCGTGCTGAGAATCTTAAAGAACAACAGCTTAAGAACGAGCAAGTTGTAGAGAAGAGACTTGAGCAAAAGGCTGAACGTGCTGAACGTATTAAAGAAGCCGGTCAAGAGTTTGAAGAGTTTAAGCAGCAGCAAAACGAGAAGTTAGTTGCTGCCATGCGCGACAACGTCGATAAGTCTGCACAAATCGCTGCTAACCTTGCAGCTCAAGGAGCTCAAGGCAAGGCTAATGGCGCAGCAGGTACTGCAAGTGCTTATGACACCTTGTCTGTAGATAAAGAGCAATTTGCCAAGATCTACAAGAACATCACCTCCGTTGATGATCCTGAACATCAGCAGCAATTACGTTCTGAGATCAAAGCTGCAATCGATGGCAAGGGTGCTGTTGTCCAAGATAAGGCCACTATCAGCTCTCAAGATGCTGCCACTAAGGATGTAAAGGGCAATACTCAGTCTTTACCACAAGGCACTGATGGCAAAACGCTAGCCCAAGATAAAGCTGCAGCTAGTGCAGATCAAGGTGTCTTAAAGTCTACTAATCAGGCTATTACTGAGCATCAGTCACGCACTCAAAATGCATCTCAAGAGCAAAGTGCCACTAAGGATATAAAGGCTCCTGCTCAGCAACAGCAAGCACAGGCTCAACAACAGGCTAATGCCCAGCAGCAAGCTCTGCAACAAGCCGCCGCTCAAGATGCAGCAGATGCTAAGCAGACTGTAGCGCAGCAAGCTATTGATAAGGCTGCACAGCAGCAACAGCAAGCCCAGGCCCAACAGCAAGCCCAAGCACAGCAACAGGCCAATGCTCAGCAGCAAGCTCAACAATCTGCTCAGGCTCAGCAACAGGCAAATGCCCAACAGCAAGCTCAGCAGTCAGCTCAGGCTCAGCAGCAGGCTAATGCCCAACAGCAAGCTCAGCAATCAGCTCAAGCTCAGCAACAGGCTAATGCCCAACAGCAAGCTCAGCAGTCAGCTCAGGCTCAGCAGCTGGTAAATGCCCAGCAGCAAGCTCAGCAATCTGCTCAGGCTCAGCAACAGGTAAATGCCCAGCAGCAAGCTCAACAATCTGCTCAGGCTCAGCAACAGGCTAATGCCCAACAGCAAGCACAGCAACAAGCGGCTCTGCAGCAGGCAGTTAATCAGGCTGCCAATAAGCTTCATCATACTGGCCACAATGTTACACAGCAGGCAGCGCAGCAAGCTGCAGCTCAGATTGTGCAGCAATTAGGCGGTAACGCTAATAACATTCTGAATGCATCCCAGGCCATGACTGGTATGACTGGCAACCACGGTTCTATCTTTATGCCTGGTGCAGCTGGCTTTACCAATATGACCACTCTTGATGAAGAAACTCTGCAAGATGAGATCATCAAGAATGTTATGCACACTGTGCCATCTGATGAGCTTGATGAGTTTAGCCTCAGAGGCAATGCACTTGGCGAGCAAGCTTTATCTGGTGTAGTTGCTGATACTGACTTAAACGGTCTGCATGACCATAGCTTAAATCAGCTCTTTACTGCAGGCATTACTGATAATGGCAAGGGCGATCCGCTCTCAACCTTTAATCAGGCAACTGCTGCAGCACAGATTACTACTGGTCAAAATGCACCAATCCCTGCTGAGAGCAATGTAACCTCATCAACAGCCAAAGAAAGCGGTTTATTACGCCGCTTAGCATCGTTCTTCTCACGCAAGGAAGACGGTGATATGGGCCCTGTCGATGCTACTGGCAAACCAATTGATCCAAGTAAGGCTGCGCTCAACGAGTTTAAGTCAGGTGAGTCATCTGATGCCAAGATGAGCCAGAACGTCATGCAAAACAATCTACGCATGAACTCACTGGATACCTTAATCAATCGACTGCAGAGTGCAATAAGCGATCAGGCATTGCCACCAAAGGTTCAAGAACAAGCTCAAAACTTAATGAAGGCTTTAAACAACCCTGTATCTGACTTATCCTCAGTCTCATCATGGTTGAACTTTGTAACAGGCCCAATGTCACCATCATCACCTCAAGCTGTTGCGATGCATCAATGGGCATTTATGCTCTTATGTATCCGCTTTGAGCAAATAGGTAAGAACATCGATAAGTTCTTAAAGAAGCATGGTGGCCCAGAGAAGCTGGCAAAATTAGAACCTGCTATTAAAGAACACAAAGCTTTAGCTCAGGACATGGATGATACCGCCATTAACAAGAGCCATGAGCTATTAAAGGACACCTTTACTCAAGTTGAGAGAATGCAGCAAAACCAGACACTCTCTCAAGATCAAGCTATTCCGCGTTATATCCCACTGCCACCAAATTATGAGGGTGGTAAAGAGGGTTCTATGAGTGCTCGCAAAGAACAAGATAGCGACGGCGGAACTAGCTGGCATCTTAACTTTAAGTTTGATCTTGAGAACATGGGTGCACTGCATATTAAAGTTAAGCTGCGCTTCCCTGAAATTCAGATGTCCTTTGTGGCTGAGCGCTTTGAGACCTTACAAAAGGTTCAATCCTTAATGCCTGATCTCAATGCTAAGCTCAAAGAAATTGGCCTGACCTCCACAGGATCAAGTGCACGCTTAGGCTCAGTTTCATTTGATGATGTTATATCATCAGAGGGCAGTTCAAGTAGCCAAAACTCCTCATTTAAATTTGAGGGCAATGCCTTTAACGCTGAGGCCTAATTAAGCTAATGCAATATGCGTTAGTTCTAAAAAGCTTACTTCATACGAGGGAATAAGATGTTTTCACGCAAGTCTGCATCAGGATATGATCGCAAGGCAAAGATCAATGAGGCGGTCGGCATTAGTTACGATGAGGATAAGCGCACTACACCTACGATTTCATCTAAAGGTGAAGGCGCTATGGCTGATGCTATCGTGGAGATGGCTAATGAGCTCGGCATCTATGTACATAAAGATCAGCAGCTGTTAAATCAGCTCAAATGCCTCAAAGAGGGCGAGGAAGTACCACGCGAGTTGTTTGAAGTTATCGCGCAGATCTTAGCCTTTAGCTACATTCTGCAAGGCAAGACACCTCAGTCGTATACTCGTGCAGACGGCAGCCGCGCCATTAATATCAATGCCTAAAGGCGACCAAGCATTTGTTGCCCAAGCACCATCGCACAAGCATCAATGCCTAAGATTTAGGGCCTAAATGCACTTTCTAAGAAGCAGTTCCTAAGATTTAGGGCCTAAATGCACTTTATAAGCAGCAGTGCCTAAGCTTACGCATCGCTTTGCCTAGCACTTGTAACATCCTCGTATGCGTTATAGTGCTAGTTAAGTTTGAGGTGTAAAAAAGCCCCTGTAACTTTTTAGTTGCAGGGGCTTTTTGTTGGTGCCTAGGTGCAAGAGCTATGTCTTGCACCGTCACATTAGAAAATGTTTAGAAGCTCATCTTCAAAGGCATCTGCCTGACGCTCAATATTTGAAGAGCTTTGCTGAGTTGGCTGAGCCTTATCATCAGGCTCCACTGGCTCTACATCCTTAGCACCAGAATCCTCAATACCACTACCTTGCAGCGCATTCTGCTGAGCTGCATTGTTAGCTATGCCGACATTTGGTAGCGCAGGTCCAGGAGCAAAGAGTGAGCCTTGAGGTGCTGGCTGCATATTGCCTTGACCTGGTTGAGGCATATTGCCCTGACCTGATTTAGGCATATTGCCCTGACCTGATTTAGGCATATTGCCCTGACCTGGAATTTGAGCATTGCCTGGGATTTGCGCATTTGGAGCTTGGCCTTGTAAACGCGGATCCTGATAAGGAGCATAATTCTCAGGCAGCTGCTGATTTTGTGGAACTGCATATGGCAGTTCTTCATAACCAGCCTCACCAAAGTTATTGCACTGCTTGATGTACTGAATACGATCCTCACGAGCAGGATAAGAATCCATACCTACTTCTTCACAGCCTGCAGCTAGAACGTTACCGGCCTTATCAAAGTTAGCAAAGACAATACCCTCTGGGCGCTTAAGCTCTAAAGAGTTCACACCGCGCTCTTGTAAGTAAGCTTGGTATAAACGCATCGCACCAGTAGAGCCATACAGACCAGTGGACTTGTTATTGTCATAGCCTACCCAAATGGTGGCCAGCTCATCAGAGTCCATACCCACAGTCCAAGAGTCACGGAAGTCGTTGGTAGTACCGGTCTTAGAGGCGATAGTTACACCTGGGAACATATTACCGATACGACGGCCAGTGCCACTTCTAGTAGCCTCAGTCATACCGTAGATGGCCAGATATGTATCCTTTGGATCTAAGGTACGAGGGGAGCGGTTACTACCACGCTGGTAAACAATTTCACCATCCTTCTCAATGGTACGTAAGGTGGTCAGGTCACGATAAATACCCTCAGTAGCCATACCCACATACATAGAATTGAGCTCGTATGGAGAGATCTCAGGAGTACCTAAGACTAAAGATGGATATAAAGGAATATCTCTTTTATAACCAGCAGCCTTTAAGGTATTCACCACATTATCAAGGCCAGAGCCCATGCCCACACGTACTGTAGGAACGTTTAATGACTTAGCCATTGCATTGATAACGCGAATTGGACCACGGTATTGCTTATCATCATTCTTAGGCGACCAGATATCACCATTTGGCAGTTTTACCTGTACTGGACTGTCATTAACCACAGAGCCTAAGTGATAGCCTTGGTGGAATGCAGTTAAGTAAACAAATGGCTTAATCAGCGAGCCTACCTGACGACGAGAATCTAAAGCACGATTGTAGCCGTCATACTTAGGGTTAGATGATCCTACTAAAGCACTAACCTCACCTGTTCTCCAAGAGGAGACGATCATGGCGGCTTCTAAATTGGTCTTCTTACGCTCTTTTTCAATGGCCTTGATCTGCTCAGTAACTGCTTTTTCTGCGGCAAACTGGGCTTGAGGATCAAGCGAGGTAAAGATACGGATACCATTACCAGATAAGAAGTCCTTACCTGTACGCTCCTCTTCTTCCTTGAAGCGATAGCCAATTTCAGTCTTTACTAAGCCCATAAATGCAGGGGTCTTAGAGTAATTCATCTGACCGCGCTTAATTACATTTAAAGGCTTGGCCTGCAGCTCTTCACAACGCTCCTCAGAGATATGACCACGAATACGCAGTACTGAAAGCACAGTATTACGACGGCTTAAAGCATTATCTGGATAACGCCATGGATCATAGTATGAAGGACCTTTGATAAGACCAACGAGCAGAGCCATCTGATCTAAAGAGAGCTCGGAAATTGGTACGCCAAAGTAGAAATAAGAAGCTAAGCCGAAACCATAAATACCTGCATTGCCATTTTGGCCGAGGTAAATTTCGTTCATATAGGCTTCTAAGATCTGATCTTTGGTGTAACGATGATTCATGGCAATGGCCATGAAGATCTCTTTGATCTTACGAGAGTAGCTACGCTCATTAGTTAAGAAGTAGTTCTTAACAAGCTGCTGCGTAATAGTAGAACCACCCTCAACCACACGGCCTGCAATCGCATTCTTAACCGCAGCACGGGCAATGCCTAATGGATTGATACCAAAGTGATCGTAATAGGCACGATCTTCAATCTCAATTAAGGTAGTAATGAGCTGCTGTGGCACCGCATCTAAGGAAATGAAGATACGATCCTCTTCAGGATTGATACGGTTAATACGGTCTAATAAAACTGGATCCATGCGCATGAATGCCAGCTCTTGGAGAGTTTGGGCATTTAAAATGCGATTCACACGCTTGCCATCAAACTCAACCATAACAGGCAGAACCTGCTCTTCACCGTCTGGGAATTTGAACGGACGCTTAATTAAAACAACACGGCCAGTTTTCTTGTTAACTGCGTATTCACCAGGCTTCTTAGGCGATGCTACCTCACGATACTGCAGCATCTTAAGTTCATAGACCATCTGCTCTAAAGACAGACGCTGCTCTGGATAAAGTTCTAAAGGACGTGAGTAGACAACTGCTGGTAATACCCACTTGTCGTCCACTTCATAACCTGAATACACGATGTTATCAAAGTAGATAAACATCATGGTAGCAAGACCTAAACCCACAATACCAAGCTTGATGCCTAAGGACATGCAATAGCGAGTAATACGACCTAATCTTTGACCAATAGTTAAAGGTGGAATTAAGCCTGCCTTACGATCGGCTTTTTCCTGAGCCTTACGCGCCTTACGCATACGACGGCGTTCACGCCACTGATAAAGGAAATTACCCTCAATCTCCTCTTCATTGTCGTCGGTATAACTTACTGCATGGCGTGAGGAAGCATCAGAAGCATTGCTCTCTTGCTCTTGTGAGCTTGCATCTTTCTTTGAAGATAGCTTGGCACTCTTATCTTTGAGGGCTTCAAGCTTAGCCTGAGCGGCTTCTTTAGCTGCAGTGGCACGGTTTAATAATTGAGATGCAAATGAAGAGCGCTTACCCTCATCATTTGATGAGTCACCAATCTCATTGTGCAGTGCATTCGCACTAGCCTTTTCCTCAGCAGCTTTGCGCTTTAAAAAGCGAGCCATTGGCTTATCTGTGCTAACCTTACTAGCTCCTTGCTCTGAAGAGCTTGCGCTCTTAGCACTGCTAGATAAAGTAGTTGCACTTGAGGCAGAAGCATTAGCACCACCAGATCTTACTTTGGCTGCAGCTGCTCTTGCTTTAGTAGCTTGATCTTGAGCGTGTTGTGCCATAGCACGTGACTGTTCAGCAGCGGCTTGTGCGGCGTTAGCTTGATTGTCTAGCGCGGTATTAGCTGCATGGGGAGCTTTTTGATGTTGAGTGTAGTTTTGCTCAGCGCGTGGTGGAGTCTGTGCTGATGGGACTTGATGGAATTTAGCCTGATGCGCATGACTTGCATTTGTATTTGCAGAGGTATCAGTAGCGCTAAAGTTACCGGCCTCAAAGAGCGGTAAGTTATCAGTGTTTGCACTCTGATCCTGAGGCATACCACCAAAGGTAGGCTCTAAACGACCTCCGAAAGTCGGCTCCTGACGATCGTTCAGGCCGTGTGATTGTCTACCATGCTTGTCTTGCATAATCCTAAAGTGTCCCCTGTCAACGAGCGCAATTGTTGCATCTGACCATACTTGCCAAACCGGGGCCTATGTATGCCCATGAGCTCGCTGTAGTGCAATAAGCCACATTACCCACTAGCCTAATCATCTTGCTAAGACTCATAGCAAACTTGTTAACTATCAGGCTTGATTAACTTACATGACCTTACTCAGGTCTAAGATGAAAAATTCCACGCATTATATCAAAGCAAGAGCTCAATACCCTTAGTTATCAGCGCTACAAACCAAAAAAGTCAGCAATAAAACACAATAGCCACTCCATTTGTCAACAAAATTCCCCTCGTTGAATGTTTAACGTGTTAAGAAACGATCTTTGCACCTAAATAATACGGTCCTTTTCAAACACGCGGTGGATAAAAGATCAGTGCTGTTGAGTTTGTAGGCTAAAACATTAATTCTGCGTGCATGTCTTTGTAGGTTAGCTTATCTTTTACCTTTGTGATGGTAAAAGAGCACTTCAAAGAGGGCTAAAAGACTGGGGACTGTTCGTATTTTTAGGGGTCTAATATTTTGCTAAAACGAGAGGCGAGGCAAACCTTGTTTTGCAAATTAGCTAACTTTCTCACATGTTAGACATATATGGCTTGATACAGACATACAAAATATGGATAATGGCGGCCTTAAAATGACCTGCTAAGGTCTTTAACCGCTTGTTTAAGCGAGATTCGCAATGGGTTAAAACTTTGTTAAACCCTCTTAATGCGAAGCAAAAAAAATAACTCAACGATAGATACTTGCTACAAGGTCTATTGTCACAAGATTAGGCAGAACCATTGGTTCTACACCTGATTAGTTGCAGCAAACGTGCAATGTGTGCATACTGCAAAATCCTTATCAGGAAAGGTAGTAGCTTTTGGTAATTGGTAAAACCAATGGCCCTACCGCTTAACTCGTTAATCTATAGCTCACAAATATCGTTTGATGTTTGTGGCAAGACCGAAAGAGAACGGTTAATTGGCAAGAGTTGCATCAAAAAAACTCTTGCTCTTTAAAACAAGCTAGCTTGCTTAAGAGTACACCAGATATGGCACTTTATTAGCCTATCTCAAGCTTGCATGCATCCTAGGCTCATGATCTTTCGGAGGACAGTCCGTTTTGCGGACGTGACTAGTTTGTGCAAACGGTCTTATGACCAATCAAGATGGTAATCGATTGGCATCTTGGAACACTAAGTATTGAATTATTACTTAGCTTGTCAAAAGCTGTTTGCTAAATTAATACAAGGACAGGGTTATGAGTAACACAGCACAGGAAAATTATGACTCCATGTCTCCTCTCGCTATTGCTGGCGTAAAGCCATACGTCGAGAAGAGCGGTGAAGAGTACATGAATGATGCTCAAAAAGAGCACTTCCGCAAGATCTTAACTGCATGGCGTGACCAGCTGCGCTCTGAAGTTGACCGTACCGTTGGTCACATGAAGAACGAAGCTGCTAACTTCCCAGATCCTGTTGATCGCGCATCACAAGAAGAAGAGTTTGCTTTAGAGTTACGTGCTCGTGACCGCGAGCGTAAGCTCATCAAGAAGATTGAGAAGACCCTCCACAAGATCGACGAAGACGAGTTTGGTTACTGCGAGCAGTGCGGTATCGAGATCGGCATTAAGCGTCTTGAAGCTCGTCCAACTGCTGACCTGTGCGTTGACTGCAAGTCATTAGCCGAGATCAAAGAAAAGCAGTTAGGTGACTAATCTAAGCTTTTACATGGGCTCTTAGCTTATTTTAGATAAGACTTTCAGCCCTCTTAACTAGGCTTACTGCCTAGATCAGGCGCACTTTATTTAAAGTTGCGCCTGATTTTTTTGTACCCAACCAAAACCACAGCCGCAACAACTTACCTTTACAAACTCCTATCTGTACCATTCCGATCTGTAAAATCCCACCTTTACAGCCACTCCTGTTTTTGCCTTCTGCACCACATGCTTTAACTAAAATTTAAAGCTAATTGTATTTGGTTAAAGTTGAGTGAATGCGCTACCTATGTCGTTAAATAGTGGCACATTGTTAAAGTGTCAAACTCATTTAATATTTAGCCGTCAAGCTAGTGTACATGGCACTTTTTGGTGTGTTCGATGGCTCATAATGTATGCTACAGCACAAAAAACGTGACTCTACACGCGTTTCATAACGATAACGCTTGCTAAGCCTTGTTATCATTACATTTTGTAGCTAGTCTATGATTAAGACTTTAGTTTTGACTTAGTTTGCTTAACTTTTACAAGTTAAGACGTACTATTTGCTTGTCTCGAGCATAGACACTTTTCTTTGGCACTAGCAAATCTAAGCTCAACTTTTATTCTAAGTTTGCGAGCAAATTTGATCAGCTTTCCATCTATAAAAAACTACCTCAATGCACTGATCATGCACTTGAGTTATTAGAAATAACTCAAAGTAAGCTGCCACTCATCATGGACAGGACATGAGCCAATCAAGCATTGATAGTTTTCTTTGACATTCTTGAACATGCTTTAGCAGGCACTATTTCATCTGAATGTATACAAACATGCTTAGCTTTGGAGATCTGATCTAGCGGTTTTGCTCGTTTGTTTTCTTGTGTGCTGTGAAGATAGAAAGTGAGGTGGCTATGGAATATCGCGGACGTTTTGCCCCATCCCCAAGCGGTCGCTTGCATCAAGGTTCTCTTATCGCCGGATACGCCTCCTACCTTCGCTCCTTAGAGCAGCACGGTTCTTTTGTTCTGCGTATTGAGGATCTTGATTTTCCACGCTGCCCAATCTCTAACACTCCTGTAATTTTAGAGGAGCTCGAGCTTTTAGGCATACAAAGCGACGAGAGTACCGTAATTCAAAGCCGCAATTTGCCACGCTATGACGAGGTGATTAACTCTCTATTAAGATCAGGAGTTGCCTACTACTGCCAGTGCACCCGTGCACAGATTAAAGAGAGACCATGCCCTTGTGAAGGTCTTAACTTAAAGCCAGACACTTGCAATTTACAAAGCTGCGATACCCGCTCTGTTGATCCTCGTATCCACAACAAGAGCCATGCACAAGCATGTGAGTGCAACCATGAGGAGTGCTCTGATGGTACTAGTCAGTGCAGCGGCTCAAATTGCAACTCTGACAAAGCAAAGCAGCTATCCATTCGCATCAATCTAGACAAGCTTCTTCCTGAGTTTGCATCTTTTAACGATGCTAACTTAGGTCAGCTCCTGCAGTCAGATTACAAAGATCACCTTGCAAGCTCCTTAGTCTTAAAGCGTGCCGATGACATCATTGCCTATAACTTAGCTTGTGTCGTGGATGATCATGATGAAGGCATTAGCGAGGTAGTGCGTGGTGCGGATATGCTCGATGCCACCTTCGTACAGTTATGTCTTTACAAAGTGCTCGGCTATGAGGCTCCAGAGTTTTTACACGTACCTCTGATTGTGGACCACAATGGCAACAAGCTCTCTAAGCAAAACAAGGCAGCACCTGTACTAGCATCTATGTTGCCACATGAGGCTTTATTACATACCTGCAGACTGCTCAATCAAAAGATTTCAGTTAAGGCTAATGATTTAGCCGAAGAGTTAGCCTCATTTACCCATTTATTTACCAATCAGCTTACTACTCGCTATGCTGAAGCAGAAGGCGAGAAATTGCTAGCTGGTAATATGGAACTCTCCCCTGCTGCTATCACTAACGGCATCATGAGCCTAAGCTATCAATGCTTTAACAAGAAAATTGACTCTCACCGCCTCTATGAGCAATTACACTCTCTAGCAGAAGATGATGCCTCTAGCAGAGTAACTTGTGCCGCTCCAGGTCATTGCGACGGTCCAAGATATAACTCACCTTGTGCCATAGGATGCCATGGACGTAATGAGCTTAGTGCTATTGCTCAGCCAAGTGCTTTAGGTCGCGCCTTAGCCGTACATGTTACTGAGCGTGAGTTGACTAAGATTTTCTATGCAGCACAAGACTATCGCAGCGCAATGCAAGAGCTTATTTACTGTATAAGTAAAACCTTTAGTGCTAGTTCCATGCCTAAGCAAAGCATTGTGATATAATGCGGCCTGATTTCAGGCATAGACACAAATAAAGTGCCTTGCGCTGCAGCTTATTGTTAGCTGCAAGCACGCTCACATCTAAGCTCTAAGCTACAAAACAAGTGCTTTTACAAGCTTTACTTTTGTCTAACATACAACTCATAAGCAATGAGTGTTGTTATCTTAAGATAAGTTTTTCTTAGGTTTGAGCATGTATTATGCGCAGCTCATGTGTCTAATTGCCCAGGCAATCATTCCAAGCTTATGGCATTTAATGCCATAGGTCATGACCTGGTACCTTGCTCTTAAAGTATTTGCAACATGCAAATCTAAGAAGAGATTTAGCTCTGCTTCGTCAAATCAGCAATCCATTATTCATATCAATTGCGCCTGTTTTAAGACAAGATGGCTTTTGAAGCTTTCTTTATAAAACAACATCAAACAATGGCATTAGATGCTATAAGTAGCTAAGGCCAAGCAGCATCTTGATGCACACGATGTCTAAGCTTTTGATAATGGCAATAATTGGATGTGTACGCACTGCATCAACAACTGCTCTCAACGCGACGCTCACAATCGGTTGACGGCAATAGCAGTTGCGGCCACAGGTGATTTTTGGAATGAATTTTCAGGTTCTTCTGATATTTTACTCGGATCTTTTTGACCTCAAGGTAAATGCGTTGGCGCTTAATTAAGCCTTGCATGAGCTGTTTATGGTGCTGAAAGGATCGGAGTAAAATATTAGGAGAACCGTACTTCTGTGAGACTTGAGGTACATTAAAATTTCTACCTTACTTCCGGGTCTTGAGGACCTTTTAAAGAAGAACAAAGCTTTAGTAGCCAAGACAGGCCAAGCGAAGCTTGTCTTAAGTGCAGATCAGCATCAGCTTCCTACTGAAAAGATCTCTAAGTACGCTATCAAAGTCATCAAGCGCTTAAAGCAAGCTGGCTTTAAGGCTTATTTAGTTGGCGGCGGTGTACGTGACTTACTTTTAGGCAAGACTCCTAAAGACTTTGACGTTTCAACTAATGCAACCCCAGAACAGGTTCGTCGTCTGTTCTCTAATGCCCGCATCATCGGTCGTCGCTTCAAGATCGTACACATTGTTTACTCTAACAATGACATCATTGAAGTAACTACTTTCCGTGGTGGCAATCCATCTCAGCTTCAGGTTGAGTCCGCTATCCCACGTGAGGGCAAGCGTTTTGAGGTTCAGGTAACCTCACAGGGTATGCTCGTTCGTGACAATAGTTACGGTAAGCGTCTTGAAGACGATGCTCGTCGTCGTGACTTCACCATTAATGCTATCTACTTAGATATCCAAACTGGTGAGCTTATCGATATGCACGGCGGTCTTTATGATCTGACCCACGGCGTTATCGACATCATCGGCGATCCTGAGACTCGCTATCGTGAAGATCCAGTACGTATTCTGCGTGCTGCTCGCTTTAGTGCTAAGCTCGGCTTTAAGATTTCCAAGCGCACCTTAGACAAGATTGCTCCTTGTGCTGACCTGCTGCAGTCTGTTGCTCCTGCTCGTATGTACGACGAAGTCAACAAGATGTTCTTAACTGGTCATGCTCAGGCTAGCTTCAAGGTGTTAACTGCATTAGGTCTGTTTAGCCACCTGTTCACCCTCTCTGATATGCTGCTCAAATCTAGCACCTGCCGTGACTTCTTAAATCACGCCTTTGCTAGCACCGATCAGCGCTTCCATGAGGGTAAGTGCAATAAGCCTCACTTCTTATACGCCATCGTGCTGTGGAATGAGTTTATTTGGGACTTCTATGAGATGCGCGACGATTTAATGTTCAGCGCTAACAACATCAACTACAAGTCCTTAATCTCATTCTTAGCCGCTCAAGTAGTAATCGAGCAGTACCGCTTAACCGCAATGCCAGAGCAAATTATTCGCTCTATCGCACTGCTGTGGCGTCTGCAGTTCTTACTTGAGTCTAAGGAGCCAGAGAAGTACGTTAACGAGACTATCTCTTATCAGGGCTTTAGAGCAGCATTCGACCTGTTCAAGTTACGTTCACACTTTGATAAGAACTTAGTATCCCGCGTTGAGTTCTGGCAGCCTTACTACGATCAGTGCAAGGCTGATGCAGAGCGTCGTCGCCGTAACTACGATGAGAACCGTGCCGCTCGTGATGAGCGTCGTGGCCGTCGTAACCGTCGCGATAGAGACCGTGATGAAGTACGCGCATCTCGTGACCATGACGAGCGTGGTTCTAACGTAAACTTTGACGAGACCGCAGCTGATAAGCGCAATCGCATGAGCAAGGCTCGCAATTGGCGCAAGGCTATGAATCTCGAGCCTTAGAGCTGCAAATTGCTCTTAAGCGCTTTAAGAGCACAGCAGCAAAGCTTGAATCAAAGTTTTATTGCTGTGCATTAAAAATTGATAGATAAGGCGTTTTATACGCTAGGCAAGGCCAAAGTTCCTAAATAGAGCTTTGGCCTTGCGCATGTAAATATGACAAGTGAAATTTCATGCGCGGTGATAGCGCTCGGCTCTAATATGGGTGAGAGTGCTGACACCTTACAAAAGGCAGTCAATGCTATTAATGCACTTGATGAAGTAAGCGTTATCAAAGCATCATCTATGTATCGCACTAAGCCTGTGGGCTATGCAGATCAAGATGACTTTACTAATGCTGTTCTCATCGCCCGCACCACCCTATCCCCTGCTCATTTGTACGATAAACTAGCTGCACTAGAGCTTGAGTTTGGTAGAGTCCGTCTGTTTAAAAATGGACCTAGAACTCTAGATTTAGATGTCATTGTTTGCGATGAGATCTTATCTGATGATGAGCATATTCTGCTGCCACATCCACGCGCACAAGAGCGAGCCTTTGTCTTAGTACCGCTTAATGAAATTGCACCTGACCTTATCTTCCCTGATACAGGCAATACTGTAAGCGCAGCGCTCAAGTTATTAGATCCAAGCGATCTAGACGGGATTTCAAAACTTGGACCTTTAGTGGTTCCTACATCAGAGTGTATTTAACACCATGGCTGATAACGCAAACATTAGACTTATCGTAGGTCTCGGCAACGTAGGTGCCAAGTACGATCACACCCGCCATAATATGGGTGTTGACCTCCTTGAAATGATTGCTCGCCGCTACAACATTGGTTTGCAGCCTCAGAGCAAATACTCAGGACTGTATGGCAAAGGCTTTATTGAAGGTAAGGAAGTACATCTTATTTTCCCTACCACCTTTATGAATGAGTCTGGTAGATCCGTTGGTGCGCTCGCTAACTTCTTTAAAATCGAGCCTCAAGAGATCCTGGTTTTACACGACGAACTTGATTTGCTGCCAGGTCAAATGAAGCTTAAGTTCGGCGGTGGTTTAGCAGGTCACAATGGCCTTAAGTCCATTAGCGCTCATCTTAAGAACTCCAAAGACTACTACCGTCTGCGTATTGGCATCGGTAAAGGCCCTGACACCTACTCTTGGGTATTAGGTCGCCCTGCACCAGCTGACAAGGCTCTCATTGACGAGGCTTTAGATTACGCCTGCGTCAATATCGACAAGATTTTCTCTCAAGGCATTACCAAGGCTACTACCATCATTAATGGTTTCAAGCCACAAAAGTTTAACGTCGACTAATTTAGACAATAGACTTTGTATTGATATGCCTGAGACATAGACAAGTTAAAGTTGAGTTTAGTCTTTACAAAGCACTTAATTTAAGCGCTCGACTTTTTCATATGTCTTAACCAATTAAGGCAAAGACCGCCTGCTTGGCTTATAGCCACCATCTGACAGAGGTTTAAAACATGGGTTTTAACTGTGGTATCGTCGGTTTACCTAATGTAGGTAAGTCAACTTTATTCAATGCACTTACCAAGGCCGGTATTGCTGCTGAAAACTTCCCTTTCTGCACCATCGATCCAAACACCGGTATCGTTCCAGTGCCGGATCCACGTTTAGATAAGATCGCCGAGATCGTCAAGCCACAAAAGACTATTCCAACAGCAATGGAATTTGTGGATATTGCAGGTCTTGTTAAGGGTGCTGCACAGGGTGAAGGCTTAGGTAATAAGTTCTTATCCAACATCCGTGAGACTGATGCTATCGCTCACGTAGTACGTTGCTTTGACGATCCTAATGTTATTCACGTCAACGGTAAGGTAGATCCAGTTGATGACGTTGAAGTTATCAACACTGAGCTGGCTATTGCTGACTTAGAAGTTGCTGACAAGGCTCTGCAGCGCTTAGAGAAGCGTGCTCGCACTGGTGGAGACAAGGAAGCTTTAGCTCAAGTTGTTGCTTTAGAGAAGGTTAAGCCAGCTTTAGAGCAAGGCTTAATGCTGCGTGCTGTTGAGTTCACCAAAGAAGATTTAGCCGCTATGAAGGGCTTTAACTTCTTAACCTTAAAGCCAATGATGTACATTGCTAACGTATCTGAAGACGGCTTTGAGAACAATGAGTACCTCGAGAGACTGCGTGAGTACGCTGCTAAAGAGAAGTCCATTGTTGTTCCTGTGTCTGCAGCTATTGAAGCTGACTTAGCTGTAATGGAAGACGAGGATCGTAAGGAGTTCATGGAGAGCATGGGTCTTGAAGAGCCAGGCTTAAACCGTGTGATTCGTGCCGGCTATCAGCTCTTAGGTCTGCAGACTTTCTTTACTGCTGGTGTAAAGGAAGTTCGTGCTTGGACTGTTAAGGTAGGTGCTACCGCTCCACAGGCAGCTGGTAAGATTCACTCCGACTTCGAGCGCGGCTTCATTCGTGCTCAGACCATTGCCTATGAAGACTTCATCAAGTACAACGGTGAGGCTGGCGCTAAGGAAGCTGGTAAGCTGCGCTCTGAGGGCAAGGACTATATCGTTCAAGACGGCGATCTCTTCGAATTCCTCTTCAACGTATAAGCTACTTAAGTAAGCTTGGACTTAGCAACATCTAAGTTCATATATGCAAAAAATCCCCGGCTCATCAACATGAACTGGGGATTTTTTATTTACAAGGCCATAGCTAAGCAAAGGCTATCAAGCTATCTAGCCTATAAGCCCTAGCCAAGCAAAGTCTATCAAGCTATCTAGCCTTAGGCCCTAGCTAAGCAAAGGCTATCAAGCTATCTAGGCCTATAGGCCCTTTACGTAGACCATGCCACGTAAGAAGCAGTTGAGGTAGTGATCGTAGTCTTCAACGTGATTGATATTAAAGCTCATTGAAACATCTACGACGCGATCCATACCAAACTTATCGTAAAAGCCATAATCGCAGCTTGAGTCAGTGATAAGGTAGTAACTCTTAAAGCCCGCTTGCTTTAAGTATTGCTCACCTTCAAGCATTAAGGTTTTACCCACGCCCATACCGCGTGCATTAGGATCGGCAATCAAGACTAAGAACTCAGGTGCATCCTTGTTTGGCACCATCTTTCTTAATTTGTCGTAATTCGAGAAGAACAAACCATCAAATAAACGTGGTGTCTTTGAGCCTGGCAGTACATACATACCAACTAAAGAAATCTTCTCAAACACAGCAGCTTTAAAGTCTAGCCACTTACACTTGGCAAATTCTCTCTTGGAGCATTTATCGGTTAAACCAAGGAAACCAATCAGCTTATCGTTGTCATCTACTGCTGCCATGAGAAAAGTGCTCTGTCTTAAATAATGCATTAAGAAGTAGTTGCTGCACATATGGCCTACAAGTGGGTTTTCAATATCAAAAAACCACACATCGTAAATGATTCTAATTGCCTCTTTGATGTCCTTGTCCCAATCGAATGCTCTAATTCTTGCCTTAGACATAACTTTTTTCGACGCGCACTATCTGTAGCACAAAACATCCAAGCCACCATGGCTTAACACACTACAGAACAATGATAAAACAGCCCCCATGGCTCTAGCGGCGTCTCAACTCCTTTAAATTTGGATACTATTTTAATCCACTAACGGACTATTTTACATCACAAAAGTGATGCGAAACTTAGCAATGAAACACAGCAACGAAACGCAGCAATGAAACTTAGTAAGCTTAGGCGCAGCATAATTTGCTATGAGCTGTCAATTGCTCCAACAAAAAAGCCCCACTTAAAGTGAGGCCTTTATATTTAACAGAGCAAGCTAAAACTTAATTTAGCTATTATGCGTTAGCTCTTTGGACGAAGATTCTCGAGCTTAACCAGACGATTAACGATAAAGAGGTCACCCTTAACTTGCTCTAATACGAGCTCAGATGCGCCCTGGTCGATAGCACTTAAGATGCCATCATTATTGGAGGTGCCCATACATACCATGCGAGCCTCAAGGCCTTCACATACCTTAGGGATCATCTCATCTACACGGCCTTCTGCAATATGGCAGTTCTCCTGTGGGATGCCATGACGCTCAGCAAAAGCGCACAGAGCCTGAGCATGAACATCGGTACGAGATAAAGGCTTCTTGTTACCTAAGATAACAGACTGGCTTAAGTTGCCACCCATGAGGCTAGTATGACGTGGTGGTACGCAATTTAAGACGTGAACCTCGCCATTGAAGTTATCAGCAAAGATCTTAGCTGACTCGAATAAAACCTCATCAACAAACTTGTCGTGATTGTCTTCTTCAAAATCGATTGCAAGAACAATAGCTCTGCTAAGACGCTGTGGAGCCTGTGCATCCTTAACTACTAAGAGAGGCACTGGAACCTTGCGCATGATCTGAGAGTCGATAGGGGAGAAGAACAGATCTTTTAAAGTATTGCGCTTGTTGGCTGAAATGATTACCAGATCGAACTGATGAGATGCACAACCAGCAAAATCGCAGAAGCCTTCAGCTACGTCCTCAGCAAACAGTACCTTTGGGGTAAAGTGTTCGATGCTTGGATAGCGATCTTTGAGATTGTTAAGCTCGCGAGTGTAAGTTTGCTCGAGGGCTTGCTTCTTATCCTCGGTAAACTCATTAACAACGCGTACAGCAACTACCTCCAGATCTGGCATAAAACGCGCAAATTCTGCTGCACGATCAAGGGCTGGCTGCTCATCTTTTGGCTTAATCAGCACCACAACCTTATAGGACATAAACTCCTCCTTACTTCTCATAAACAGAGAAAGCTATTGCTTACAACTTCATTATGACAAAGCAAGTCAGATTAGCCTAAGCGAACTATCCATTTTTCCGCCCTACATCTCAATTCATAGGGTCTTTTTGCCAACAAGGATTCACTCATCACAGTTTGTTAATGTATTTGGCTAAATTTGCACAATGCTGTACGTTAATTGCACACAAAGAAAGCAGCTAAATCCCGCCCATACTCATACCAATTAAATATAAGACACTGCACTTCACACCACATTTGCTCATCTTTCCTCACTAAAAGATGATTGAAGCGCCCGCCTATCTACTCAAGATAAGCAAACGCATACTACCTTGCCTTGCAACGCATAGCACAACCGCGTGACCAAGCCTTGCCTAAATGCCATACCGAACCACATGCCCCCGTGCTCTTAGTGCCAACTCAGTCATGATCTCAGCGTCAACGCTAGCCCAGTCGAATCTCAGTACTAACGCAAGATCTCACATGATCTCAGTACTAACGCTATCTCACCCGTGATTTCAGTGCTAACGCTAGCTTAGCCACACTATAGCTAACGCTTGCTAAGCCGTGATCTCAGTACTAACGCAAGCTCAGTCATGATCTTAGTGCTAACGCTAGCTCTCCCATGATCTAGGCAATCCATAAGTTATATCTGCTCTAGCTAGCAGATCATGCGTGGTCATGACCCTCATTTTTGTGATCCTTAAGTTACGATCCTAAGCCGTGATCTTTTTGATGCTTTTTGAAAACAAAACGCCCCGTGAATACCACACTCGGAGGTAGTCATGGGGCGCATTGAATTCTTTGGTTAACTTATGAGCTTAGTGTTACTTATTTACGCACTAAGTAGTCACCGTGGCAAACATACTGATAAGTGGTTAAAGCCTCTAGAGCCATTGGACCACGGGCATGCAGCTTCTGAGTTGAGATCGCAACCTCTGCACCCATACCGAACTGACCGCCATCAGAGAAGCGAGTAGAACAGTTGATGTAGACACAGGCTGAGGGTACAGAACGCTCAAAGATCTTAGCGTTCTTGATTGTCTCAGTGAGTATGGCATCTGAGTGAATCGCCTTGTGCTTGCGAATGTGCAAAATGGCATCGGATACGCTCTCAACGATCACCACATTCATATGCAAGCCTAAAAACTCAGTATCAAAGTCAGCCTCGGAGCATTTTGCCTTGAAAGGATAATCACGTAATAACTCATCAGCGACGCCATGAGCGTGTACGTAAACACCATGCTTTTCAAGCTCTGGTGCTAAGTTTTGCAGTAAAACTGAAGCCTTTTCACAGTGAATAATCAAGGTATCTAAGGCATTGCATGCAGAAGGCTTTTGAGTCTTAGCATTGATAATGATATCTACTGAACGCTCAATATCTGCAGTGTTATCTACATAGATGTGGGATACACCAAAGCCACCAGTGATGACTGGTACAGTAGCGTGCTTAACACACATACGATGTAAAGCCTCACCACCACGAGGAATGATTACATCAATAAAATCACTCAAGGTGAGCATCTGATTAACTAGCTCTCGTTCAGTTGAGGTAACCAGATTTACGCTTGAGGCTGGAATAGCGCTATTAGTTAATGCTTCTTGAATAAGCTCATACATAGTGAGGTTAGTTTGGAAGCACTCTGATCCGCCACGTAAGATACAGGCGTTACCTGACTTAATACATAAAGCCGCAATATCTACAGTTACATTCGGACGTGACTCATAAATCACACCGACAACACCTAAAGGTACAGCTCTACGAATGATATTTAAGCCAGATGGCTCAATATGGCCATCAAGAATACGACCAACAGGATCAGGCAGCTCGATTACATTATGAATGCCCTGAATCATTTCATCGAAACGGGCCTCAGTTAAAGTCATGCGATCGATCATTGGGGCTGGCAAACCACGACCCTTTGCATCAGATACTTCCTTGGCATTAACGTCCATGATGAAAGACTTCATCTTAGTTAGGACTGCTGCAATACCGGCTAGGGCCTCGTTCTTTTCATTAGTGCCTGCAATAGCCAGTGACTGCGCAGCAGTAGCTGCGTTATAGCCAAGCTTATGCATATCTACAGAAAAATTCATACACAAACCCTCTACGATTACGATCTAATGTCGCACAAATATTCTTTCATAACTACCATAAGCCATAGCAACACCATGAGCAGTAAACTGTTAATTGCTCTAGTGTATCAGTTATGTTCTTGATTGTGGTATTAAGTTTGTCCTTTTGTGCCTAATTGTGCTGTATATATCGCCTTGATGGCCTGATCTTTAAGCAAAATGACAAAGAGTAAAGCATAACCTTGTAACTAATCATTCACCACTAAATCGTTACGGTGAATTACCACGCCATTAGAAAATCCTAATCGCTCTTCAATCTCATCTGACTTACAGCCACAAATTTGCTCGCACTCACCCGAGCTATAGCGCACGATGCCCTTACCGATGATCTCTCCTGTATTAGTAGTGATGGAGACAACTGCACCACGTAAGAACTCGCCTTTGATCGCTACGATGCCAGATGGTAATAACGAAGAGCCACGTTCTTTAAGAGCGCTAACAGCTCCATCATCAATCACAATAGCTTCAGATGGCTTGGTAGTTGAGGATAGCCATACCTTTCTTAGCTCCATTGGACTTGCGTCGGTTCTAAAGAAAGTACCCTCGCCACGCTCTTCAATAAGATCAAGCATCACTAAAGGATCGCTACCAGAGGCAATGACTAGTTCTACACCACCCTTAGTTGCAATGCTTGCAGCTCTGACCTTGGTGTACATACCACCAGTACCTAAGGAAGTACCTGAACCGCCAGCTAGAGAGAAGATCTTATCGTCAATGTGCTTAACCTCTGAGATAAGCTTGGCATCAGGATTAGAACGTGGGTCTGCATCAAAAAGACCCTTTTGATCGGTAAGTAAAATGAGCTGATCAGCTTCAATAGCACAAGCTGTGATCGCAGCTAGCGTATCGTTATCGCCTACCTTGATCTCAGCTGTTGATAAAGCATCATTTTCATTAATGACTGGAACAATACCATTATCAAGCAAGGCAAAAAGAGTATCGCGAGCATTTAAAAAGCGCTCACGGTTTTCTAAGTCGGCTCGGGTCAATAACAGCTGACCAATATGGATATTGTAAATAGCAAATAAAGAGGCCCATACCTCAATCAGGCGACCTTGACCAACAGATGCAAGTAATTGCTTGGAGCTTAAAACGGGCGGTAAAGAGTAAGCATTTTCAACTAATTCACGACCAGCAGCCATAGCGCCAGAGGAGACTAAAGTTACCTTATGTCCTGCCTCACGCATCTTAGCTACTACACGCACAATTTCCAGCATATGAGCACGATCAAGCTTCTTGCCACCATGAGTCAAAGTACTAGTGCCGAGCTTAATTACAATGCTCTTAGAATTTTCTACTGACTCTTTGGCGCTCTTATGCTTATCTTTGTGATTTGACATGTTTTGTCACCCGAACTAAAAAAACTTACTCGCTACAGGCGCATGCATGGCTGCACCTGAAAACTCTTAACCTTGATACGCTGTAACCCCATCGGCTTGCCCATGGGAGTTGGTCAGAATGAAGCATCAGTATAGCTAAAAGCGCCCTACTTTGCTGATCAGTACTCGATTTTCACCCTTGTGCAGCAAGGATGCAACAATATGGTAATGGGTAGCTAAATATACGCTCAGCAAAATCCCACCTCATGGCTTCTATCCATCTACAATGCCTTGGCATGGATGCCTTGATCCTTACGGCACAAACATGTGCCTAAATCTGTTAATTGCTCTCGTAAAACGACCCCATGCCCAATAAAAAAAGGAGGCCTAGGCCCCCCTTTTTTATGGTGTTTGCACATCTATTATTTGCATGTGCTCAATACTTATCGCATATGTGCTTTAGCTGCTATGAGAGCAGATTCTTTCTAAAGAACTCTGAGATCTCAGTGAAGATACGTGGCACAAACTCACTTACACGCATCTGCTTAAAGACAATATCGTGGTTGTTACTAAAAGCCTTAGATACCATATCACGATCGTCATTGTACTTAAGATCAACTGGAGTGTAGATGGATAAGGTTGGGGTCTTGTTAGAGGCATGGTAGCCAATTAAACCTTGAACCTTTAATGATAGAGTCTGCAGCTGAGGCACGATCACAGCCCAATTGCTAGCATCAGCATTAAGACGATTAGCAAGAGAGGATCGAGTAGCTAAGGACATGCTATTAAGTACCTTCTGATTTAAGTAGGCACTGTGAATTGCTGGGCTAACTAAGGCAAGGGCCTTAACTAAATCTGGTCGAAGCAGAGTAAGTCTAGCTGCAGCATTAGCGCTAAAACGATAGCCATACAAACCAATTGCGGTGGTGTCGATAAACTTAAGCTTTTGCAGATGTTCAATGGCAGCTTCAACTAGATCAGAACTCTGCTCATCAAGCACGAGTTTTTGAGCTGAGCCCATACCTGGCATATCGATAATGAATAAGGCAATGCCCATCTTGCGCAGGTAATCTTTGAAGAGACGATAGTAATCAGTTGAGGTTGACTCGTAAGTAGCAACCACCACAACACAAGGCTGAAGCTTTTTAGTATCTACACAATGCAGATAACCTGAGATCTTCTCACCCTTGAATGTGAACTCTTCTTCTTGATAATGACCGGTACGGCTAACCTCATTGAAGATCTTACGATAAGCCTTACGACCAAGCAGCGATGCTTGAGCTGCTAGCACGTCTCCTTTTAAATTTGGATAAGCTGCAATGGCAAAGTATCGAGATGCCATACGATACTCATGAGATGCCTGCTCAAGATTGCCACTCTCTTCACACAGACGAGCTTGCATTACACGCTTTTGCGCAATGGAGCTAAAGTCATAAATCCAGTTACCTGGACCATATTGTTCAATAGTGTCAAAACACTCGGCACGAGTACGTGGATTCTTGCTCATGACGATATTAGACAGAGCCAAATCAACATCGAGGCAGTTAGCACCTAAATAAGTCCAAGTATAACGGTTAATCGGACGGTACCACAGAGATCTAAAGTGAGATCCCATCATATGTAATCCGTCACCGATATCTGGCAGTGGGCATCCAGAGTTTGAAATTAAAGAGGTCTCGATGTAATCATGTTTTGGCTTGAACAAGATTTCACTTAAGTTGACATCATTGTTTGTACTGTCGCTCATATCCAACCCCCAACTCTGAAGTGTGCGTAGCGTCTTTAGCTAAAGCATCTACAAAACTATCTAAGCAATATCAATCCACCCAAAAGATATAGCCATCAGACTATGCCTTAACACAAGATCACGCAGTTATTGCACGTATGGATTAACATGGCATTACGATAGTTTTTCAGTATCTTCACATTCTAGCACGCGTTCTAAAGCAACATGACAATACTATCTTCATGATTTGCTAAAAACAAAGGTTAGTCCACACCATCTCAACACTTTATAGCTGCATACCTAGCCGCACTCCATTAAGCAACCGGATATAGATTGCTAGTAAATCGGCTAGTTGATTGGCAGGAAAGTCGGCTGATTGATTGTCTGGCTGGCTGGATCGCTAGATAGTTTGCAGGATGGGCAAGCTTTGCGCTGATGGCAAAGCCCTTAGCTTGTGAGGTTATAACTTTTACTTGAGACAATAAAAAAGACCCCTATCACTGAAGGCCTTTTGCTGTGAAAGCCGCCAGTCATAGGAGTCCTAGGAGATACAATGGAAAAAGTTCAGGATAAACACAAGTTGCTGTTCTTGTGCCATTCAACATCCTGATTAGCATATGCTAACTAAGTCAATTTCCACTGTCAACAGTAATAATGATAGAAAGTATATTGTGAGAATAATGCACAGTTTTGTGCGATTTTGCGGCTATTTTTATCACTTTTTAGGCACTTTTTGCTGTTTTTCGCCGATTTTGTGAAAAAAGTTACTTCTCGTTTCAACGCTGATTTCTAAAATGCGATTACAAGTTTTTGCCCATGCTCACATTTTTGTTAGCCTAAGCTAACTCAAGCTGTACCAGCTGCTCTGTTTTGCTACACATTAGTTGAGGTTGCTTTAATTATTGTGGCTGTTTTTTTAACCATTGCACTCACTAGCGTGTGTTGTTCTCACGTACTGGCAATCTTTATTTCGGGATTGATTGCTTTATTGTTTGGTAGCTCCATGAACGAAAAAGCCTGCAATCTAGTGACAGCAGGCTTCTCAAATCGATCGAAAATTTAAAGTTACTTAGTGAAAAGCACTAAGCGATGCTCTTAGATAGCATCAATGCTCTTTAAGTACTCGAGTAACTCAGGCATTCTCTTCTTACCGAAGGCAACAGTCTCGTTGTTTACAACCATGCAAGGAACTGACATTACCTTGTACTGTGAACGAAGATCTGGGAACAGACCTACATCGTAAACGTGAGTCTTAACCTTAGGAGAGAGTGCAGCCATACGCTGTGAAGCTACTACTAAGTCTGGACACATGGTGCATGATAAGGAGATTAAGATCTTTAAGTCTAATGGCTTATCGATAGCCTTAACTGCATTTAAATCAGCCTCATCAATTGGCTGACCACGGCCAGATGCATTGTAGAAGCCCAAGATGAATGAGTTGAACTCATGACCGCCTGGAACACCGTGGAAAGCCATACCAGTGGCGCTGCCGTCAGCACGGATGAACTCAACAAATGGTAAGTGCTCACCCTCAGAGGTAACTTCTACCTTGAGCTTATCAGTAAGATTAGCAAGCTCATTCATAGCGCCTACGAGCTCATTGCCCTTGTCATCACCTGCAGAGTGTACCTTTAAGGTGATAGCAGACTCCATACGCTCAAATACAGCGTTTAGCTGAGGTACAAACTCTGGTGAAATGAAGTTACCTGCCTTAACCTCAGGAGCAACAGATGCGCGTGGCTCTTCAGGAGCCTTACGAACTGCATTTGGAACCTCAGGTACTAAACCAGTCTTCTTGTGCATTACAGCGGCGATCTTCTCCATGGAAGAAGCAGCTAAAGCACCATCAGAAACTGCAGTTACAACCTGACGCAGGTTCTTAATACATACGTCACCGCCTGCAAATACACCTGGTACATTGGTCTCTTGATCTGGGGTGGTAATGATGTAGCCTTGATCGTTGAGCTCTACCTTATCCTTGACTAATGCAGTGTTTGGTACATAGCCAGCAAAGACGAATACACCAAAGGTGTCATTGTCCTTAGCCTTGTACTCATAGGTCTCACCAGTCTTGTTGTTAACCAGCTTAGCTGAGGTAATGCCCATCTCATCGCCAGCGATGCTTTGCAGCTCGTGGTTAAAGAGCACGCTGATCTTAGGATGCTGCATAACCTCATCAGCAACGCTCTGAGCACAGGAGAACTGATCTTTACGAACTAAGATAGTTACCTTAGTTGCATAACGGGTCAGGAACATAGCCTCTTCAGCAGCAGCAAAGCCACCACCGATAACTAACAGCTCCTTACCAGTGAAGAACTCGCCATCGCAAGTAGCACAGTAAGCGACACCGCGACCACGGAACTTCTCTTCACCCTCAAAACCGATGTGACGAGGGTTTGCACCAGTAGCAATTAATACTGAGAAAGCACGTAAGGTCTCACGAGAGGTGATAACTTCCTTAATATCACCCTCAAGCTTGAGATCCACAACCTCAGAAAGCTTAACCTCAGCACCAAAATCCATTGCCTGACGGCGCATGGTATCGGTAAGAGCCTCACCAGAGGTCTTTGCAATACCAGGGTAGTTTACAACCTCATGTGTGATAGTAATCTGACCGCCAAAGCGCTCTTTTTCTAAAACTAAAACACGGTAACGGGCACGAGCCAGATATAAGGCAGCAGTTAAACCAGCTGGACCACCGCCAACGATAATGGCATCAAATAAATTGTTGTTTGCGTTCATATACAAACTGCGTCACCACTTGCACTTCTTATAAAGATCATGATCTTCATAAAAGGTAAGACGATTACTCAGTCATAACAAGGGGCAACATCTGCTCCATTTAGAAGGTTAATAATTCGGTACAGCATCGTTAAAGCAGTCATAAACCTAAGCTAAGTTATTTTCTCATCGCCTTAGGTCGACGTTCACTTACAAACGGAATTTGCCTACAGATCTTAAACGTTTGTTATCTTGTAAGACTGCCTTTTAGTGCAGCTGCTGTTAACTGCTAAGATCGCCAGAGCTTAAGTCATCAAAGCGATCTCATAAAATTGCCCATCAATTTGGGCAGAATTTAACAACAGGAAAAGCTCAACTGTTGTTTACATTTAAATTGTGTAATACAAAAGAAATCATAGCACATCATCTATGCTTTTGAGCAATATTTAGTATCACTTGTATACAAGTTATCATATGCTAACAATTACTTATAATTAGCCTATTTAAGGCATTTATCTTCATAAACTCAAAAGTAATCTAATAAACTTTTCACAGAGTAACATGCTATTGTAAGAATAAGTCCACGAAACAAATGTGCTAGGTTGTTTACTTCAAACCTAATAGACACTTTGTTAAAAATTTGAATGTGCACGCAGCAATGCTACAAGCAATCAATTGCTGCAAAATAAGATGTGTTTTTGCTAAGAGCGGAGACTTTGGTAAGGAGCGGTGCTGTTAGAGCGGTGTTGTTATAGCACAGCGCTTTTAGGCGGGAGTGTCCACATGGACGTGTAGATGCTTTTGCATATTGCCTTGCATATGCTTTTTCATACTTGCTTACATATGCTTGTGCATCAAGCATAAGCAAGAAAGCCTCCAAAATGGAGGCTTCCTTGGAGCAAGTAAACTTGCTAATTCTTTATTCAGCTACTACGCGAGTGCGTAGGAGTGAATTACAGAGCGCCGATTAAGTCAACAGATGGCTTTAAGGTCTCTGCACCTGGCTGCCACTTAGCTGGGCAAACCTGGTCGCCGTGCTCAGCAACGAACTGTAAAGCCTGTACGCGACGGAATAACTCGTCAGCGTTACGGCCTACGTTGCCAGCGAGAACTTCGTAGCCAACAACCTTGCCTTCTGGGTTGATGATGAAGGTGCCGCGCTCAGATAAACCAGCTTCCTCGATGTAAACATCAAACATCTTGGCTAAAACGTGGGTTGGGTCAGCCAGTAATGGGTAGTTCAGAGCCTTGATGGTCTTGGAAGTGTCAGCCCATGCCTTGTGAACGAAGTGAGAGTCACAAGATACACCGTAAACTTCGCAACCGATCTTCTTGAACTCTTCGTACTTGTTGCCTAAGTCTTCTAACTCAGTTGGGCAAACGAAAGTGAAGTCAGCTGGGTAGAAGAATAATACAGACCACTTGCCTAATAAGTCAGCCTTGGTAACGGTGTGGAAATCGTTGTTCTGGAAGGCCTGAACTGAAAAGTCGCCAACTTCCTTGTTGATGAATGACATCTTGATACTCCTATTGAAGCAAACTAGCTTTATCAATTGATAAGAAATTAGCTAGCATGCTTATGAAGATAAAAACCAAACTGGTTAATGATTTATTTAGCTTGTCTGACTTGTTCCCAGACTGGATTTGATCCTTGGCTAAACTAAATCATGAAATCTGTTTGATTAGATCCGAATGGATCTAAATCAATGTAGCACATTATTGTGTGCTTAGAGACTTTTTTGTGTCTGAAACTTGAATGAGCTCATTATAGAGCTGAAATATGCAAATAGACATCACTTGATAAATTACATCACAAACGCTCAAAGAGACTAGATGTTATCAGTTCTTAACGTACTTATAAGCTATCAAACTAAGCTTACAAAGCTTGTACATACGCCATTGTTAGCCTAAGTTAATCTCATTTCTCAAATGAGAAACGCACCTCTTGCACCTAAGGGAAAATCGTGTACTATAAATAGCAAGTTAGCTGTAGCTAACTAAAGCACCTTTAAACTTACACTTCTGTTTTTACCTCAGGCAGTTCATAAAAGCTCCCAACTAAAGATACTTTCTTTAATAAGGAGCTTGGAACCAAATTGAGCTACATAAAAGATTTTAAAGGCGCTCTATGTAGTTATGGTTAACAGCTAATTAAGATTCAGCTTCTCAACAGCTTAGCTGCTTAAAAGCGTATATCGACGCCCGCTCATCAAACTAAGGATGTAATTCATGGATGCATTAGTGCATACAACACTGGCTACCCTCTTTACTTTCGGCATGACTGCCTTGGGTGCAGCCGTGGTGTTCTTTACTAAGAAAATGCCATCAGAGCTTTTTACTAAGCTCTCCTTAGGTTTTGCTGCCGGCATTATGATTTCAGCATCCATGTGGTCATTACTTGCACCTGCAATTGAGCAAGTAGAAAAAAGTGGTGCTTCTCCTGTACTCCCTGTTGCAGGAGGCTTTGTACTTGGTGCCATCTTTTTAAGTGTTATGGATAAGATTTTGCCTCACATGCACCTAAGCTCAACTGAAACAGAAGGCCCACACACACGACTTGGTCGTAATCAGCTACTCTTTTTAGCTGTAACTCTGCACAACATTCCAGAAGGTATGGCCGTAGGTATCGCCTTTGCTGCTGCAGCTGCTGTAGGCGAGCCAGAGGCCTACTCTGGAGCTATTGCACTTACTATTGGTATGGGCTTGCAAAACTTTCCGGAGGGTACTGCTCTATCCTTACCACTTAATGCCTGCGGCATGAGCAGATTCAAAGCTTTTGTGTTCGGATCGATGTCGGCTATCGTAGAGCCAATTGCAGCCATTATTGTAGTCTCCTTAGCCGCCTACTTTATTCCTGTCATGCCATGGCTTTTATCATTTGCAGCCGGTGCCATGATTTATGTAGTGGTAGAAGAGCTTATCCCTGAGGCCAAACTAGGCGAGCACTCAGATCTTGGAACCATCGCCGTAATTACCGGCTTTGTCGTCATGATGGTGTTAGATACCGCCCTTGGCTAATTGAATTATGGCTAAACAGATAAGATGCTTTAGATATAAGCTGGAACTAATAGCAATTTCGTATCCTCAAGCATTATGGCTGTATTTTTATTAAGTATAATTCCACACCACATGGAGAAAATATTGGCTTATATAAGCTCTTTATAAAAGAATGAATTTACTTAATGTCAACTCGATTACCAAATCAAGTTAAGGTTATGATTAGCAGTTCACTGATAACTGATGTTGGAGACACTCCAATTTGATATGGCATTGAGCTCATTTTCAAAAAAAGCGTTCCGACACTTATAGCAGACGATCCTGATTTACATTAAGTAAATTTCATCTTGTACAAAGCCAACATATATGAATTATTTCACTGCTGATGCTTGTTATTTTTACTTAACAACCCTTTTTGCTTAATTTTTAATTAAATTTTAACAAATCGGCAAATGCTTACACTTCTGTTTCCATGACTGTTATGCACTTAATAAGTGTTTAAAGTATTCTGTGATTAATTTCTCAGTAATAGTACAAAGTTTGATGAATTCGTTTTTTGTCGTTATGTAATAATTAATGTTGATGTATACTTTATATACACACCACATTATGATGTGCAAGACGTGTACAGACAAAATAACTGAGAAAATAATTTTTTATGTTTAATTTTAAGAAAAAATACTTCGTTCTATCCGCTGTTGTTTTATTGATTTTCTTACCATTAAACGCCGCTAGTGGTGAAAAACTAACTTTATTGGGTCAAGAGATTGGCGGCCTAACTTTTGACGGAGTAAAAGCTACAAGTAAAGCCTCTTTAATACAACATCTTCATAAGAAAGGATATATTCTCACACAAGATACGGGAAACATATCTTTTTTTCATGGGAAATATTTAGGAGTTCCCTCAACAATTGCTGTAAGCACATTTTTTAATAGCGATAAAATACAAACGATATTGGTAATGAGTGATAATTTTAACAACTCAAAAAAACTAATAAATGATTATAATAAATTTTGCAATGCATTAAAAAAAGAAGCTTCTGTGGCAAATATCTACCCCTTACCAACCAAAATAGATGGTGGATGCACCACTATTAACTCGAAAATAAACATCTTGAAACTAAGCACTAATGAGCTGAATAAATTTAAAAAGGTATACGGACAATCAATGGGGGAAAAGGGATCTAATGATTTGCTTCGTATTCTTGTTGCACATTGGAAACAAACAAATGCAGAGTTAACTAATCAAGTTAAAGAGAAGATAATTGAACATGCTTTTCTGGTATTAGAAGATCGTCATGTAAAGCTATATACCGTTTCTTTAGGTTTTGAAACTAGCAACGGAAATCTACGAACTGCCCTCATATACAAAAATAATGCAATACAGTAACTATATGTATAAATTTAGTTAAAAATCTAATTTGAGATCTGTGTATGAAAGGATTTATTTTCTTTATTTTATTAGCTCTTTCTACTAATTGTTTTGCTTCACCATCTGCTAAGGAGTCAGGATCTGATAGTACTAATTATTCTAATGGTGCTGATATCAGTTTAATTGGAAATACAGATCAATCTTTTAACGAATCTATTGACGCACTTCTCGTAAGAATGAATCTTTTCAATACTTTTTTTTCGCTTTACGGTGTTGATCCACTAGTTACTAATTTTAAAGGAATTCCTATTGATGGAACTCCAATTGAATTTACGAGAAAGTTACTGAATATTGGATTTGTTGATATTCCTAAACCATTGTCTGAAGGTAGGCATCTATTCGGCTCAATGTTCAACCACCCTATTACAATATCTCTATTAGCAAATCCAAATAATAAAGTTTACTTCGTTAATGCACATATTCGCGTTGAGTCTGATTTGGATGCAATAAATTTAATGAATCAAATCTGCGGTGAATTTTATTTTTCAACAGACTATTATCCAAAAACAAAATGTAGTTTTTATTCAGACAATAATCCAAAAGAAGCAATAAATAAAATGACAACCAAACCATTCACCTATATTCAAATTATGAATGCTGAAGAGGAGGAGCTCATTACAAAACGCATAAAGACAGGGCTTATAAAACGAATGCCTCTTTACCAAGATACTGATAGCACTATTAATTTTTTAACAAAATGTTTTGTTAATTTCTATAAAGCATACTTAATGTCACATAGAATAATTCACGTAGCATCAAAACAAGACTCTAGTGGCATAGTGTTTTCAATTGGATATGTAAACTTCATAAACTTTCCAAACTATAAAGATTTCTAATTTTAATCAGATGATAAATGAGAGGTGCTTATATGAGGTTTTTAATTATTGCAACGTTGATTTTTGTATGCGCAATTTCCAATGCAAAGGCTGAAACTAAAACTACCATATTTTTGGGTGCTCCAGTAAGCGGTTCGTTAGATAAGTTTGTTTCAACCCTTGAACAGCAAGGTTTTTATTCCGATGAGGATCTTGGCCGTCTTTCGTTAGTAGGTGATTTTTTGGGTAGGACTGTAGCTCTATATCCTTTTGTGAATACAAAAAACGAGCTATGGAAAGTAAATATTATCTTCCTTGGCGAATATTCAGCAGAACAAGTAGTCGAGGAATATAATAAAATTTACACTCTGTTTGTAGAAAATAATAATTATAAATTAAATAGTGGTTCTATTTTAACGCCAATCCATAAGTATAATGGCTCTATAATCGATCAATTCGTCGAATCATCAATTATTGCCACTAACCCAGCTACCTTCTATCAGAAATCAAAAAATGATGAAAGTATAAACGATATGTCGCTTATAAAGATATGGATAGCACCCTCTCTTAGTATGAATAACAAGTACAATATTATTGCCGCATATGAAAATCATGCAAATAAACCACAGCGCCCTGATTTTTAATAAATGTTTAAAAATTTTGGAACTACATAGCAGTTAGAATACAAGAGAAATCATCTGCAATGGTGTATAAATGCCATGTATCCTCGATACAAGATTCATTGAGATAAATGCGACTTCTTTCAGTTCGTCACTACCGCACTAGTTGATACCAATTCAAGAGGAACTGTATTATATTATGTGTGGCCACTGTTTTTTTTTACCATCAAGATACAGCTCTATGTATGTTTCTTGTACAGAAACATGCCGAGTAATATGCTGTATTTATAGACCATATGCCAGAATAAGGTGGTCAAAGTAAATGAAAGCGAAATAATAATAGTATTATTGCACTTTATAAAAGGCCATGCATATTCAATCGAATGGTATTAAATATACAGAAAAGATAGGCAGCGGGAGTCATCGATGGAGATATAAGAAAAGCATTCTCCATTAGAATACAATTTGTATTGTAGTGGCGATGCTATGCCTGACTTGTAAGACTTCAAATGATGAAAGTAGTACGTGCGAAATGGGGCAAAATAGAGTAATCAAAGAGTTTAAGATGATGTTTTAAGACCCAATGCCAAAATCATCTATGCTACCAAAGAAATACCAGACAGCGCCAAATGAGCAAAAAGCATACAACTGTTTTCAACCAGTTGAATAAATACATTTACAAATTACTAAGTATAAAACTTTAATCTGGTATTTTTATTACTGATCAGACCAGACGAAATTAATTTAGATCAAAGATTTGCTCAACATCTAATTAAAAATGCAAGCTATGGTGTGAAATAGCCGCCATTTCCATCAGGTTGAATATACCCATCAGGCGTGAAATAGCCGCCGTTTCCATCAGATTGAATATACCCATCAGACGTGAAATAGCCGCCCCTTCCATCAGGCATGATATGATCCGCATAACAAGCTCCTGAGCAAAGCACCAAAGCAATTAATGATAATTTAAGATTTTTCATGATAACACTCGACTAAACCACATAAGTTATTAGTCCATATGAACTCAAGCCTATGAATGATATATTAAAAGTTTCTACTGGAGAGAATCCCATATGAGATATTTTTTTTAGTAAAAAGCGTTGTTAAGTAAAATATTGTTCCAAATGAAGCAACCATCTCTTATTTAAGAGCATTATACAAGAAAGAATTTACTTAATGTGAACTCTTTTTCCTACGCAAGATAAGTTAGAAGATTACCAGTTAACTGGTAACTAATGTTGGATACACACCCACTAGTATAGTGATTTTTAATTAAGCTAAGTGCTAAAGGAGCCCATTAATGCTCCATCACGTGTATGGTCATGGGATTCTTCTTTATTAATAAAATTAGAGATCGCTGTACTAGATATGCATTTAGCTCATATTCAAAAAATGTGTTCCGACACCGATAGCAGATGATCTTGATATGCATTAAGTAAATTTCATATTAGACAAAACCAGCACACATGAGATATTTCACTGTGGATGCTTGCTAATTTTACTTAACAACGCTTTTTACATAATTTTTTTTGGCGGTTGGGGGTAGAGTGGGGCAGTCATATACTATGAGCATTCACTTCAAGACCACATCTTAATTTTTCAGCAATATATGCATTATTAATCTCAATTTAATAAAGCAGATAGCGATTTAGTACTCATTGCGAGTACAATCACTGCCTATGACTGCTGTAGTGAAAAAATCGCGCCTTTTGCGCTCAGGAGTGGTTACTGCTGCTGCCACTTTCCTGTCTCGTATCCTTGGAATGGTCCGTGATATTGCCGTTGCTCAACTCTTGGGTGCCGGTCTTACTGCGGACGTATTCTTCTTTGCTAACCGTATTCCTAACTTCTTCCGCCGTTTGTTTGCAGAGGGAGCCTTTGCTCAGTCTTTTGTCCCTGTACTTACAAAAACTAGTAAGGAACAAAGCTCATCTGAACTAAAGGACTTAATCTCTAAAGCGGCCGGAACCTTAGGCCTCATTGTTTTTTGTATATCCTTAATTGGTATGCTCGCCTCTCCTGTGGTGACTGCCATTTTTGGTTGGGGCTGGTTTGAGGCTTACTTAAACAATGAGCCAGATGCGGCTAAATTTACTCAAGCCAGTTATTTGCTTGAAATTACCTTCCCATATCTCTTCTTTATTACCTTAACTGCACTGTGCAGCTCTGTACTGAATGTACATGGCAGCTTTGCTATTCCTGCAATCACTCCATGCTTGCTTAACATTGTGATGATTGCTACGGCCTATTTTGTTGCTCCTAACTTTGAAGATCCTAATGAGATCTTGGCCATCGGTATGGTTGTAGGCGGCGTGGTACAGCTTGTATTCCAATTACCTTTTGTCTATAAGTTAGGCTTGCTCGTTGTGCCTAAGTGGGATTGGCACCATCCTGGTGTAGTACGTATTCGTACCTTGATGATCCCTGCTTTATTTGGCGTATCTGCAAGTCAGCTGAATCTTTTGGTTAATACAGTACTTGCATCGTTCTTAGCTACTGGATCAATTTCATACCTGTACTACTCTGACCGTCTTTTAGAGTTTCCAATCGGTATCTTTGCAGTTGCTATTTCCACTGTGATTCTGCCTGCCCTGTCTCGCGCTGACATCAAAACTCAGCATGAAACTTACGAAAAGACTTTAGATTGGGGCGTGCGTCTCGTGCTGCTGTTAGGCATTCCATCAGCTTTGGGTATCATTGCGCTTCGTGAGCCTATCTTGCGTGTGATCTTCATGCGTGGTGCCTTTACTGAAGAGCACGTATTTTTAAGCTCACAGTCTTTATTAGCATCCGTCTCCGGACTATGCGCCATCATGTTAGTGCGCGTGTTAGTTCAGGGCTTTGCAGCTATTCAAGACACTAAGACTCCAGTGAGATGCTCTGTAGTAGCCATTGCAGCTAACATTGTCTTCAATCTCATATTAGTCTGGCCTTTAGATTACGTTGGTTTAGCTCTCTCAACAGCCTTAGCTGCTTTTGTTAATGCTGGTCAGCTTTTATATCTGCTGTACAAGCGCAACATTTACCGTGTATCTAAGACCACCATATTCTTTATTTTAAAAGCAGTTACAGCAGGCTTAATCATGGCGGTATCGGTACGCTACGTATCACCTGAGTTTAATGAGTGGACTCAAATGACTACTCTTATGTCTGTGCTCTACTTAAGCGGCCTTATCTTAGGCGGTGCGGTGGTCTTTGCTAGCTGCTGTTTGATCTTTGGTATTCGTCCACGCCATATCAAGATGTAGTCAACTACTTCTAAACAAGAGCACTTCACAATTTATATGAGCTAATCGCGCCTTACTTCAAGTGTTCTAAGCTCACTAATAGATAGGCCCTGCAGATTAAGTATCTTGCAGGGCTTTATTTTTATATCCCACTAAAAGACTTGTATATGCATACACTCTCTTTGTTAGTCAAAAGAGAACTAAAGGTACATTCTACATATACATTGCTGCGGCGCTGTATCTTAGCTGTAGCTCAACTTGGTATAGCCGTAAGCTAAGATTTTTTGAGGGCAATTGAGCGCCATATTTGTTAAAGCGCAAAGCTTTTTTAGTTCTATATCACAAATTACAACATGCTCTTAGAGGAAAATCCGCCCAAGACCTTTTGTTGTCTTAATATAAGACTATGGTGTCGCTTTGCATCAGATGTTGCGGCTTAGGGTCAATGGTCAGCAATGTCAGTCATGCACTTTATCATCCCTCCGCACCATTAAGGAGAAAGCTATGAGACAGTACAACAACATCCTGGTCATCATAGAACCTAAGAAAGACCGCCAGCTTGCTCTTGAGAGAGCTATAGAGATTATTCACTACAATCCTAGAGTCACCATCACAGCACTGCGTCTTATCTACGACTTCTCCAACGATGTGCCATTCATTGGCAAGAAGAGCGAAATCACCACACATCATGACGTCGAGGAAGTTACCAAAATAGAACTCGATAGCATCGTGAAGTCTGTTCTTGAAAAACATCACGAGAGTGCCGATGTTGCCTCTCGCATTAAGACTCTTGTCAAGTGGACCCGTGATGTTTCAGAGGGCATGCTCGTTGAGGCTAACAGTGGTAATTATGACTTGATTATCAAGGGCGCAAACCATCATGGCATCCTTGATTCAATCATCTTTACTCCACATGATTGGAACTTGCTCCGTCACGCCAACATTCCGGTCATCATTGCAAAAGAACACGAGTGGTCAGAGAAAAGCTCAATCGTTATTGCAGTTGATTTTACGTCGAGCGAAAAACAGATCCTCAATGTACTGCTCTTACGTGAGGCTCAGGCACTTTCAACCATTACTAAGGCACCAATTCACATTGTAAACAGTGCCCCTGTGGTACTGCCTACAGTAATGCTCGAAGTACCTAACTATGCTCCAGAGCTTTATGCTGAAAGCGTCTTAGCCGAACACAAGAAGCGCATTTTAGACTTTGCTAAAAAGCATAATATCCCTGAGGAGAACTGCCATATCGCAGAGGGTATGCCAGATGACGTTCTGCCAAAGCTGTGCAAGCGACTGAACGCTGCTACCGTTTACATTGGCTCTCATGGTCGTTCCGGTGTTAAGGCTGCACTTATCGGCAATACTTGCGAGGAGATCGTAGATTACATTAATGCCGATCTGTACGTGCTCAATACCACTACAGTTAACTCAGATGCTGCTAGTGCTCATACACAGGAGTAAGTGTGCGAGTGCAGTTAACCACTAATTGTTAAGTTTTCCATTAGTCCATTTATCCATTTCAAAAGGCCTTTGACTTTAGCTAGCAAAGGCCTTTTTTAGTTTTGCTCTACCGCTGCAAAGAATTTGAACTAATGTATAGGCATTTTTAGCACAAACAACTAAACACAATGATTACTGATCATTAATTCATTCAAGGTGCTAAACTTAGATGGTGTTATCCGTTAATTCTGTCTTGCTTGAGTCTTAGTGCGTCCTATTTTTAGTGCGTACGAGCCTATTTAAGTTCTTTTAAATAGCCAATACGTACTATTGGACATAGCGCTTAGACCGCATTGTCGTAGCCACTTGCTCTAGAGAGATGTTATGGCATTGGCTGCCTCAAAGTTAGCAAAACATAAGCATCTAATTGCATATGCTATATCCACGTAACCGCGCATTCTTTTGTAGGCGCGTAGAATGGCTCTTTGCATAGCAACTGTAAACAAGCCGTGCCATGTCGCCGCTTCTTTGCAAGCTATATAGCTTTAGCGATAAAGCCTAGATGGCGTGGGGCTTATTGCTTTATGCTTATTGCTTTGATGCTTATAGCTTGAACAGAATTATTGAAGCGGATTTGGTAGTGCTGTTTATTCACAAACATCAGCTACTGCTCTTATAGTAATACCGTTAATTAGAGCAGTTCCTTATACAGGCACAAGATCTCTTATGCATATGCATGCATCGCGATTTTGTCTTGGGGGTGTCCAATGAGCAAGAAGTTTTTCATCATAGCTGCAGCTGTCGCTTTCTTAGCTGTTCTAGCTTATGCCCTGATTTCACATGAAGGCCTTAACCCATACAAAGCACATGGTACTGTCGACATTAAAGATAGTCTCTTGTCCTTTGAGCGTTCAGGCAAGATCATCAAACTTTCAGCTGATGAAGGCCAGCAGGTTCAAAAAGGCGCTATCCTTGCCTCCCTTGATGCCCAAGATCTCGACCATCGTTTACGTATTCAGTACGCCAATTGCCAAGCTGAAGAAGCACTATTGACACAGTATCAAAACGGCTACCTCAGTGAAGAGCTTGCCTCAGCTGAAGCTTCAGTACAAAAGAGCCAGGCTGCAGTTGACTTAGCTGCCATTACTTATGAGCGTAACGCCTCCTTGCTCAAGAGCAAATCCATCTCCAAACAAGAGTTTGATAGCTCCAAGGCTGCCTACGATGAAGCCAAAGCCACATTAAAAGAAGCTGAGGCTCAGCTTGCCTTATACAAGCGTGGCTATCGTGAGGAGATCATCTCATCTCAAGCCTCTAAGGTTACTGCATGCAAAGAGCAACTTTCCTATCTTAACTACCAAATCAACTCCCAAGGCAATATCGTCGCTCCGTTTAGCGGCACCATCCGTTCACGTACTCATGAGTTATCTGACTTTGTGGGTGCTGGAGAGACGATCTTCTCCATTACCGATGAGAACGTTAAGAAGATCCGTATTTACCTATCTGATGCTCAGCTAACCTTGGCTAAGCTTGGTAATACCGTGAGCGTAGAACGCCCATATGGACCTCCAATGGTAGGCAAAATTTCCTTTATTAGTCCTACAGCCATGTTCACACCTAAAAGCGTACAGACTGAAGATCTTAGAGCCGATCTTATCTATGAGATCAGTGTTGAAGTTGAAGATCCTAAGCATGTGCTACGTTTTGGCCAAGCTATCACTGTCTATTTAAAAGGTGAGGCTCCTGACAACAGCAACAAAGCCCTCAAATAGGATCTAAAGTAGCTCACTTATAAGATAAGTGACACCTTCAATCGTAGCTATAAGCTCCATGATCCAATTAATCGCCCCACCTAAATCAGGCGTTGGTCTACGTATCATGGCAGCATCCTTATAGCTACGGCTATTAATCTAAAAGCCACTATCTTTAGTGGCGATCTTATCTTTATGGCCTGATTTGCCTTTAGTTAAAGATCAAAGGACGTGATTATGAGTGCACTGTTATCATTTAAAGATCTGACCAAGATCTTCAAAAAACAAGATGGTAGTGCCTTTGCGGCAGTAGATGCGCTTAATCTTGAGATTGGCCCTGAGCATCATATGATTTCCTTAATTGGACCAGATGGCTCAGGAAAATCTACGCTACTCAAGATGATTGCAGGATTAATTGCGCCTGATGAGGGCATCTGCTCATTAAACCTTGAGCCTAAAGGATCAGGAGCGTTGATCGGCTATATGTCGCAAACCTTAGGTCTTTACGAAGATCTATCGGTCATGACTAATCTAAGGCTCTTTGCCACCTTGCGTGACATTGACGCAAGATCGCTTCTCAATACAAGTGGTCAACAGACAAACTCGCCGCAATCTACTAGCAGCGATGATATAGAGGCTGCACTCGATCTCTATTTAGAGGACTTGCTTGCAAAGGTAGGCTTAATCAAGTTTAAAGATTACAAAGCAGGCTCACTCTCTGGAGGCATGAAGCAAAAGCTAGCCTTAACCTGTGCCATTAGCGCCAAACCAGCATTGTTACTCTTAGATGAGCCAACTGTGGGTGTTGATCCGATCTCACGTGGCGAGCTATGGGCCATTATTGAAGATTATATACTTGATACTGGCAGCTATTGTCTCTTTTCCTCACTCTACCTTGAGGAGGCAGATAAAGCCTCTTTAACGATCTTTATCAAAGAGGGCAAATTGCTCTTTGCTGGTACTGCAGCTCAATTACGTGAGGATGTTGCCAATCAGTGCTATTACATTGATTTGCATGAGGACATATCTTATCAAAAGCTCTCACGCTATATGATGTGTCATCTTAGCGATCTTACATCGCTAAAAGACATCTGCCCTCGTATGGGACGCATTGAGCTGCTTGCTGAGAATGATGTAAGTGTCCAAAGCATTACTCAAGATCTCAAGACTCTCTTTTCCAAAGCTCAAGATAAGTCCATTAGAGCAGTTGCTGATAACTTTACGCTATTAAAGCGCCCATCGGTTTTAGAGGACGCCTATATCGATCTTACTTATGATCGCCATAGTGGCAGCTACGCCTCTGAACTCTTATCTAATCTGCGTGCAGATGGCCATGACTCGGATGGCTATGACTCAGATGGCTATGACGACTCAGGCAATAAAAGCACCTCTTTTGATGGCAATGGTGAAGTAGTCATTAGTGTGGATGGCATTAGAAAAGACTTTGGATCTTTTACGGCTGTACATGACTCGAACTTTAAGGTGTACAAAGGCGAGATCTTTGGTCTACTAGGACCAAATGGAGCGGGCAAGACCACTACTTTCAGAATGATTTGCTCCTTGCTCAATCCTAGCCACGGCACCATCTTAATTAATAACTTAGAGCTTAAACATGCCAAAAGCTCAGTACGTGCCACCATTGGATATGTAGCACAGAAGTTTTGTCTCTATCGCAAGCTCACTGCGATGCAAAATCTAACCTACTTTGGGCAAAGCTATGGACTTAAAGGCAAGATCTTAGATGAGCGTATTAGCGCGGTAAGCAAGGTCTTTATGCTTGAGCCATTTTTAAATGAGATTTCTGAAAACCTACCTTTCGGCATTCAGCGCTCTCTATCCATGGCATGTGCTCTGATCCATAGCCCGAGCATCTTATTTTTAGATGAAGCTACCTCTGGTGCTGATCCAACCTCGCGTCGTGCCTTTTGGTCAATGATTGCTTCGCTAGCTGCTAATGGCACTACGGTGATTGTAACTACTCACTTTATGGAAGAGGCTGAGTACTGCGATCGCTTCTTGATTCAGGATCAAGGCAAGATCTTAATCTTAGGCACACCTGACGAAATCTGTTTGCAAGGCAACAAGCGCATCTCAATTGAGGAGGCTTTCGTCAAGTGCGTTAACGATCGTCGCAATGGAGGGGTTAAGTGATGTCTTTAGTTAATCTTTCCCATATACAAGCTCTTGTTTTCAAAGAGCTAAAGCAAATCCTTGCTGATAAGTCAGTACTGATTGTGGCTTTTGTAATTCCATTGCTGCTCGTAGTGCTCTATGGTGCCGGCATGCGTATGGACGTCAAGCCAGTGGCAGTAGCATTGGTGACAGACAAGATCGATGATCCTATCTCTAAAGAAATAGCTTTTGCTATAGCAGGATCAGACTACTTTGAGCTTAGTACTGTTAATAACGAGTTGGATGCTCAAAAGATGCTGCTAGATCATGACATTGCAGCCTACATTGTGGTGCCACCAAATCTTTCGCAAAGAGCTCTCCACCATAAAGGCTCTATCATGATTACGCTCAATGGTTCTGACTCACAGGCCGCTACTGCAGCTAAGTCTTATCTTGAGGCTCTAGTTCTATCTGGCCCTGCACTCAAAGGAGTTAGTAGACAGGTAAGCTACATTAGAAGCATTAATGCGCAAAATGCACAGGCATCGGGCTCATTAGCTAATGCTGCATACAAAGAAGTACAAATAACCACCCGCAATTGGTTTAACGAGGCCAATACCTCCACATGGTATTTGCTCTCAGGACAGCTTGTCGGTGTCGTTACGCTTATGTCTGCATTCATGTGCTCTATCGTGATCGCTCGAGAGTTTGAACGCGGTACTATCACTGGCTTAAAGGCTACCAATATCAATGCAGCAGAGTTTTTGATCTCTAAGATCGTGCCGTACTACTTACTCTCAATCTTAGGAGCAGTATTTGCCATACTCAGCGCCATGCTTATGTACAATCTGCCCTTTAGAGGATCGGCGATCTTATTCATCCTAACTATGGCAGTGTATCTGTATGTCTCAGTTATGCTTGGTCTTCTAATTTCTGCCATTGCTAAAAATCAGTTCCTCGCATCTGAGTTTGCCATCATTTTGAGCTTCTTACCGTCTATATTGCTCTCAGGTGCCGTCTTTGACTTGCGCGCTATCGCCCCTGCGATCTCATTTATCGCGCACCTCTTTCCGCCAACCTATGCTGTAGAGTCGGCCAAGATCTGCTTTTTATCGGGTGGCAGTGAAGACATCATCTTCAAAAACCTATTTATCATGCTGATCTTTGCGGCCATTCTCAGTGGAGCATGCTACCTAGTTTTACACGGCGAGTTTAAGCGCACTCCGCCTACCAAACTCATTGCAGCTACTCCATCGCCACAAGCAAAAGACATCACAACAGGCAACAATGATAGCCAAGCTAAAAACAATCAGCAGCAAGGCAAGAGCAGTCAGCTACAAGATCACAGCAGTCATCTAAAAGATCAGCGCAGTCAGCTGCACGAGCCAAGATCAGAGCTAAGCCAAGATAGTCAATCTGAGCTAAAGAAGGAGGGTAGCAATGAGTAACTTTCAGTTAGCTTTTACGCGCCTCATGGCCTTGATCTACAAAGAATTTGTTGTGATGCTGATGGATAAAGGCACACGTAAGATCTTGGTGTTACCTATCATCATTCAGTCGATTCTCTTTGGCTATGGTGCAACTTTTAATCTAGAGCATGTACCTTTTGTTATCTACCAAGATAGCAATGACAAGGTGGCAACTGAGATCGTCAGACGCGTCAGCAATAGCCCTGCTTTTGCTCAAGTTAAGTACTGCAAAGATGAGCTGTGCTATAAGCAAACGCTAGATCATGGCGATGCTTTGCTTGGTATTTTTATCGCCTCTGACTTTCATAAGACCAAGACTATTTTCATTGCTACTGATGCTCGCAATACAGCCTCAGCTAATACTGCAGCTTCATATGTGCAAAGTATTGTTGCGTCTTATAACAATGAGCAAAAAAAGATTAAAGGAATCTATGGTGGCATCAGCGTTGAGCATCGCTATCTGTACAACGTCAACAACATCACGCAGTACAGCATTCTTACCGGCATGATCCTAGCCTTGTCGATGATTCAAGTAATGATGCTATCTTCCTTGTCGGTATCTCGCGAAAGAGAAGAAGGCACCTTTGACATGATGCTTTTAGCTCCGCTCAATCCAGTGGAGATCTTAGTTGGTAAAGCACTACCACCAACCCTTGTCGCCATTTCTCAAGGATTAGCACTATTCTTAATTTGCGTATTGTGGTTTGACATTGCGTTCCAAGGAAACTTCTTCTCTTTCCTCTTTGTCATATCCACTTTTAGTCTTTGTACTGTGGGCATTGGATTGGCCATATCGGCGCTATCTTCCACCTCACAACAATCGGTAGTAATCTCATTTACCATTGTGCTGCCATCAATTATTCTCTCGGGCATGATTACCCCACGCTCGGCTATGCCTGAGCTGATGCAGTACTTTACTTTAGTGAACCCTTTTTACTACGGATTAGAGGCGTTAAGACGCATCTACTTAGAGGGCCAAGAACTTATGAATGTAATTCATCTGTTGATACCTCTCTTTGGCTTAGGCGCTGTAAGTATGGGTACAGCTGTAGCCTTGTTTAGAGGCAAGCTTGGCTAACTAATAGACCTAACCTTATCATTCGCAAAGAGCTCTTAGCTGCTACAACAAACTAAATTGCTAAGAGCTCTTCGCTTAGAAAACTACAACAAAATAAGTTGCTAAGAGCTCTTAACCTAGAAAGCTACAGCACACTAAACAGCTAAAACCTCTTTGCTTAGCAATATGCACGACCTTGCTTTGCAATCGCTTTTCTATCATGCCTAGATAGCACATAGATGGCTTGTTAAGGTAACGCTAGATAGCACACACTAACTTTGCTAGGTAAATAGTCAAATTTGCTTGACCTCATGAAACATCTCATTTGCACTAAGCAGCATGACTTAATTTAGATCATCAAACGCATAATTCTTAAGCGTTACTGATCATTTAAAACCATCACCTTAATTCAAATAGATACATAGTGTCAAAGTATAAGATTAGCAGATTTGGCTTATTTATCACGTTTAGCATTTCTCAATCAACTATGTGACTTATTTTCATGCTAATATATGATAACTATGTGATAGCTATGAAACCAACCATGATGTAGGTAGTGATGATCGAGCCGCAATAATATGCAAATGAACAACTCTTGTGCATAGCTATAATCTTAGTGTTGAAACTTTTCTTAAAAATCAGTTAGACATAGCTTTCTTAGAGCATAAGATGATGAAAATTTGCAACATTGCATCACATTTTTAAAACATAAATTAATGGCATATATGCAATGAAACTCTATATCTAGTTATGCTATTAAGTAGCAACATGAACGTGCTGTGGCAAAGAAATATCAAACAAAAAGATCAATTTTTCCCACTTCACATCATTTTTGCCGTACAATATCAAACTAAATCTTGAGCATTTCTGTCTCTCAGCAATGCCCATAACAAGCGTTTGCTGCTTGTACGATTTAACTTCTACAAGTGCCATGTACCTATGGCACCAATTTTTCCAAGTACCTAAAAAAACTTAATCAGAAAGCGAGTGCTTCTAAGCAATATTCTTTGTAAAGAAAATTGTGTTACTTTATTTCAAAGCTGATACAATAGCCTTAAGGCCATGCCCTTACATAGAAGGCTGCTTAAGTACGAGCTGATAATTGCTTATCTTGTTTATTGTTAGTGCAGAGTAATCCCATCTCTACGCTATTTTGCTCGACATGTTCCATCTTGCTTTTTAAGATGGTTTGACAATGCCAAAGTTAAACTAACGTAAGTTTGTACGTTACAAGATATGCAAGGTAGGTACGGGGACGTGCCAAACCTAAAGAGAGTTGCTAAAAGCAGCCCTCAACGACGCCTACGGAGAGCACCGTCTCGATGAAGTAGGAAACCACACAAGCTTTTGCTTGAAGGTAGTTCACGACTGGATAAACATATGACTCAAGATAACCAAAACAAGCTTCCAGACATTCCTCCGCTCATTGCGAACGGCGATTCCAATCGCGGATACTACGTATGTACTTACCAGAACAGATGGGATGCTGATCGTAAGCGTTCAGTTCGTGTAAGCTCTACTTCCGTTGGTCGCGTACAGGGCAAGGAAAAATATGGTCTTATCGAATTCTATGAGGAGTTCTTAAGACAGTACCCTGGCCTCAAGCGTTACCATGTATACCGCTCTGACGGTCCACAGCGTTTGGTTTTCATTCCAAAGCTGGTTCGTCGTAAGAAAGATCTTGAAGCTATGAAGTCTCTCAAGAATCTTAGAGAAAACCTCAGCATGCAAAAAGCAGAATCTGAGGCAGCAGATAGCGCAGATTTCTCTGATAAGAAATAGCTATCTTCTAGGCAGGTCATAGTACCTGCCTTACTTTTTTGTGCGCCCCTTATTGCCACACTAAAGCCCCATCAGCGCCCGCACATATGGGCTATATCAATCCCTCCAATCTTCTAAAGCATCCCTCTTCTAACTTTTCCCTCACTAAAAAGCACTACTCATTTGCAGCTAAGCGCTATTGTCATGAGTAAGATTCGTCATAGCCAATCACGCCTCATACTAGGCATAAGCATCTTCCAAAGTGACGACACCCAATATTATTAGGTCTTGCCATGGCATTTAGCCCAAAGCTCCAATTGAGCAGCACAAAATATCTAAAGATCACAAGATCACCGCACGCCTACCTAAGATCACGACCATAAGGCTCATAGCGACACAGTAAAGATCACAGCGGTAAGAACCTATAGCTATCCCCTCAAGATCACGGCGCTATGACCCTATTGCCATCTCCTCAAGATCACGGCTCTATGAACCTATAGCTATCCCCTCAAGATCACAGCGGTAAGAGCCTATAGCTATCCACTCAAGATCATGGCGCTATGGGACTAATTCTGTGATGAATTGCTGTTTGGTTCTAAGGCTTATGTTCTGCAGCATATATAGCCGCATAGATGGCAGTGAGGCGTGGCGTTTGCTGACTTTTTTATGTTGGCCCAAGATCAAAAAAGGCAGCCTAAGCTGCCTTCTTGTATTTAACTAAAAGTCCCAAGTGCAAGGACTAATTAACTAAGCGTTCATTAAAACTAGTCTAAGACTTCAATACCTGGGTACTTAGCTTCAACTTCACCACGAACAACATACTTAAGCTTGAGCTCAGTGTTCTTGGCTTTACGTACTAAAGGAATGTTGCCATAAAGCAATCTGAAGTTAGCAGGATCGGCTTTAATCACACCAATGTCTGAGACTAAGTTGCCCTTATCAAGTCGTGCTCTAAAGAAGTGAGGAGCAGACTCTTTCCATACTGCAGTTGTCTGTGTCATATCGACATTGTAATTAAACTGAGTAACACGAATGATGTAGCCTTCTCCATCTTCGCTAGTTTCGATTTCGTACTGATATACATGAGAGTTGCCACCATGTTGATCAAGTCCCATCCAGGTACCTACGTAATCGTCTGAGCTCATACCACAACCACTTGTGGTAAATGCAACCACAAAGGCTGCGAACAGCATCATGATGTAGCGAATTGGAGAGAATGCAAAAGCTCTTATTGTCATAGAGGCTCCTATGGCCCTAAATTGGCAATCAACACCGTTTTAACTATTACATAGCGGCGCATGATGTCGCTAAACGGCTTATGTATATACAGATTTCATTAAGTTCCAAAGACTTTGTCTAATTAACTTAGATTTATGCCTTGTCTACAGAAGTGGATGAAAAAATAGTCCTAAGACTATGTCTCTTAGCTTTGAGTATAGGCCATATATATGTACCTAGATTAGCTCATTTGAGATCTACTTGTTGCAGATCACATTTTTTCAATAAATCTCTACACCGTCGATGTATAGCGGATTTTGTAGTCACTATAGTTACATCTTTACATTCTTATGTCACATCTATTCTTACAAAACAAGGTGTAAGAGATCATCGCCCCCTTAGGTAGAAATCGCCATTTCAAAGCTATTTACTTAAGTTTTGCTGATGCAAGAGAAACACTATTCTCTTGAACATCTAAGATCAGTGCTTATCAGTTGTGCTCAAGCTTATGTTTTAAGAAAAGTGCCAAGTTCTAAAGATGTTTAGGTCGTTGAGTAAACAGCTTAACTATCCAAAGTGGACTTAAGATATAGCAATATGTAATTTGGCCATAGCACATTGAACTGCCTCTTACTTGTATTAACGGCCTTTTGCTCTTGCGTGAACACCTAGTCATAACTTTATTGCTAATTTGGCATGTAAAGCACGCCTTTAGGCAGCGTAAGCTCATGCTATGGCCTTTGGCAATGCCATAGTTATTAGGAAACAAATCTTAGTGTTTTCACTAGAGCCATTTTGCTATACAACAAGCTGCCATATAAGCATCTACTTTGGCAATAAAGAGTTTTTGTTGTTTCTTATACCTGATTGTCATTTGCACTGAAACGGCATTTATATGAGCTATATCAATTTGGTTGCGCTATTGGGATCATTTGATATCTAGCGGCGGTATAATGGCCCGAACCATTGGTAGCCAAGGGGAAAAATAGACACGTTTTTGCTTGTCAAAGACTTGCTTAAACTCTATCATACCGTTCTCTTTGTGCTCTTTATGTTTTGAGAACACGATGTGTTTAACGAACGGCATCTATGTGCTGTTGCTTAGATCACCGTCTCTTTAGGATCTCAAGTATGGAAATTAAAGATCTGGCCCCTCAGGCTGTCTTCACACACTTCCAAAACCTATGCAATATTCCACATCCATCAGGCAATGAGCGTGGTGTTGCTAAGTATCTTATTAACTTTGCTCAGCAACATGGTCTTGAGTGTGAGCTTGAAGAGTGCGGTAACGTAATTCTCAAGAAAAAGGCCTCAGCTGGTCGTGAGAATAGCCCATCTCTTATTTTACAGGGCCATATCGATATGGTTCCTGTTGCTCGCAACGGCTTTGAGCACAACTTTAAAGTAGATCCTATCGTCCCTCGTTATATGGATGAGAATACTGCAGATGTAAACAAGAAGATGCTTGAGATCTGCGAGGGTCCATATATCACCGCTACTAATACCACCTTAGGTGCTGACGATGGTTTAGGCGTGTGCCTGATGCTCGCCCTGTTAGAGGATAAAGAGCTGAGCCATGGCCCTATCACTGCTATCTTCACTGTTGAAGAAGAAAGCTCTATGAAGGGTGCTATTGAGTTAGATCCTGAGTACCTGCAAGGTGACTACCTCTTAAACTTAGACTCAGAAGATCATGGCGAGCTTTTTGTTGGTTGTGCTGGCAGCATCAATGCTAATGTAACCTTCATCCCTGAGCTCGTTAAGGTTGTGGATTGCACTCCAATCACCTTAAATCTCACAGGTCTACGTGGCGGTCACTCAGGCTGTGACATTCACTTAGGTCGTGGTAATGCTATCGATATCATTTGCGGTATCTTAGCTGAGGTTTCTGACTCTAATGACTTCTTTATTCAGAAGTTCCACGGCGGTGAAATCCGTAACTCTATTGCCTCCTCTGCTTATGTAGAGTTAGCTGTTCCAACTAATACCATTGCAAGCTTTAAGGATGCTGCTCGTGCTGCTATGGTTCGCTATCAAGACCTCTATTCAGATAGCGACCCTGAGATGCACCTTATCTTAGGCTCATGCCAGCTGCAAGCTAATGCACTGTCTTACACTTCATCACAAAACCTCATCTCACTGCTGCGTGCTCTGCCTAATGGCGTAATGCGTATGTCTAGTGAGTACAAGGGCGTGGTTGAGACCTCTTGCAACCTTTCAACTGTACGCACTAAGAGTGATGCTATTACTATTGCCCTGTTACCACGTTCTTTACGTGACCATGGCTTAGACGATGTTATCGACAAGATTGATAGCATCTGCTCCTTACTCGACAATGTTGAGGTTGGTTTCCAAGGCCGTAGCTTTGGCTGGACATCCCCAACTGAGAGTGATCTCATTGACATCCTCAAGGATGAGTACAAAAAGCAGTGTGGTATTGATGTAAAGATTACTTCTATCCATGCTGGCTTAGAGACTGGCTACTTTGCTAAGGCCAATCCAAAGCTCAAGATGATTTCATTAGGCCCTACCGTACGCTGCGCCCACTCTCCAGATGAGTGCTGCTCTGTTAAGCACACCGAGCAGGTCTATGACATCTTAAAGGCTACCTTAGAACGCTTAAGCTAAGCGCACTATACATAAACTATTCACAACAAACTTAATAAGCTGCAGCCACCACACTAGACAAGGCTAGCTGCATCAAAAAACATGGTCTTGATGGACTGACAAAAACACCGATATTGTCTATCTTTGAGGATAATGATTAAAAAAAGTTTGCATTTTTAGTCGTTTCCTAAGTGACTGCTAAGTTTTTGTGGATATTCTGTATACACGTTCCGATAGTTAAAGAACGTAAGCGCATATTCAGATCAAAACGGCTTTGTCAGTAATGACAAGGCCTTTTTTATGTCTTAAGTTCACTTACTTGAACTGTGGTGCTTACCAAACTTGTCTAATATCGGTGCCATCATATGATGGTACTCACAACGCTTTTTCTTAGGCGCTATCTTATTGATAGAACTATGAATGCTTTTCCATAGGCGCTATCTTATTGATAGAACTCACTATGCTTTTAGCTTCAGCACAAGCAAATTGCATATGCTTTAGCTAACTTCATGCTTTTAATGAACAGTAACTTCACTAGCTTCTAGCATTGTACTTGTAGCTTCTAATAGCTGTGCTTTACTCTGCAGTTATATAGCTGCGCACAGCTTGTCGACTCTTAAGCATATGCCCAGATGAATGCATTATCGGCCTTTGCGGTTTTTGCTGTTAATTGCTATTAAGATGGCTGCAAGCCTGTAACTAGATGTTATGGCAGGGCTGTTTGTTAATAAGAGCTATTTAGCTGCGCTTAAGGCTCAATGTGTTGGTTTGCTAAAGTTTCGTGCTTTGACGTTACTATTGATAAGTTTTGCTGAGTTTTTACCAGTTTTACTCAGTTTTAACGCATTTTTTGCGTCGTAAATTGCACTGTCGTGATCATTTCTCAACTTTATCGGGCTTTGTATTGCGGCCTATCGTCTAATTACGCTATATTTCATAAGCTTGCTTTGTTTGCAGTGTCTGTTGTGAGTCTTAACAGAACCTAGCTAAACTAAACATTGCGAGTTATCCGTACTCAAATCTACTGAGATGCTTTTGGTCAGTACATGTGGCAAGGGGATTAGAGCTATGCATACCTCAAAACATAGGCACAGAACATACAACTCTGTTCTCCTAAGACCTATGAGCGCATTAATAGCCATAATGACGCTCTTGTTCGTTACTGCATGCCAAAAGGATACTGCTACCGTTAAAACAATTTCGGCTGCCGAAGCTGTTTATGAGGTCAGCACCATCCATCCTGAATTTAAAAATCGTGAGCGCTCTTATAGCCTGTCTGGTCGTGTAGGTGCATTTACCCGTGCTGATGTTAGACCACAAGTTGATGGCATTGTGCTCGACCGTCTTTATGAAGAAGGTGCTGAGGTCGAAGAGGGCACCCCACTGTACACTATTGACCCTGCTCCTTTCCTTGCCAAACTTGAACATGCTAAGGCCTCTTATGAGCGTGCCGTTGTGCAACGTAAGATGGCATATAAGGACTATGAGCGTTTTGCAGCCTTATATAAGCGTCGTAGTGCATCTGAAAAAGAACGTGATGATGCGCTCTTGGCTTACGACTTAGCTAAAGCTGATGAAAAGCTCTACTTAGCTGCACTTGAGCAAGCTCAAATTGCACTTAACTACACCACTGTAAGAGCTCCAATTAAAGGTATCATCGGCACCTCTAAGATCACTCGTGGCGCTTTAGTAAACGCAAACCAAACCACTCCTCTAGCTACCATCATTGATCTTGATAAGGTTTATGTTGATATGGAGCAAAGCTCTCTTGAGTGGCGACGTTTACGTGAAGGCCTTTTAGATGGCTCAATCTATCTTAATGACCGCGCCTACGATGTATCTTTGTACTTCGAGGACGGCACCTTATACTCCAACCTAGGCGTACTGAGCTTAACTGAAGTATTAGTTGATGAAGGCTCCGGCTCTTTATCCTTACGCGCCATATTTGATAATCCTGACCACCTCTTACTACCTGGTATGGCTGTAGTATGTAAGGTCAACGGCGGTGTTAAACAGAACATCATGACTCTGCCTGCTAAAGCAGTGATGCGCGATCCTAAGGGCAATGCCTTTGTATATACCGTACAAGAAGATCGTGTGTTATCTACTCCAGTACGTTTAGGCGAGCTCTTTATGGATGGTTGGCAAATTTTAGATGGCTTAGATAGCTCTTATGAAGTGGTTATCTCAGGCTCTGCCTCATTACGTCACGGCTCCAAGATCAAGGTAGTCTCACGTGATGGCGTCAACCTCAATCCTACTTCTGCGCAAATGGGCGAACAGGAAAAGAATACTGATGCTGCCGTACAAGCAGTAGTAAATCCTACTACTACCGCATCAGGTCTTGAGCAAAGCTCAGCCAACGCCCCAAGCTCACGATAAAGTTAATTATCAGCCAAGAAAACGTTAGTACTGTCAGTAGCAACTTGTAGCAAGCACTAGATTCGAGAACCTGCACATTTAGATGCATGGATAAGCAGTATCACAGATGAGGTGCTTACTCTTTTGAGCTTTGATGCTTATTGTGCCGAACTTCATCGCTTAAACAGCACAAGTAGACTTTTTACAAAGATGAGTTTGTTACTAGCGTAATTAAGATTATCCTTCTGCCAAGGAACAAGACAGCAGATGATCAGTAAGTTTTTCATTGACCGACCAGTAGCTGCATGGGTGATCGCAATTATGATTGTGATTGCAGGCTGCTTATGCCTGCCACGCATGAAGATTGCTCGCTTTCCTGAAATCGCTCCTCCGACTATTTCTGTAAGCACCTCCTACTCTGGCGCATCTGCTCAAACCGTTGAGAACTCGGTAGCTCAAGTCATTGAGCAAGAGATGACGGGTCTTGATGGCCTTATCTACTTTTCTACCTCTACCACCTCTGATGGTAATGCTCGCTTTAGACTTTCATTTGAAACTGGCATTGATGTAGATATTGCACAAATGCAGGTGCAAAACCGTTTAAGTGGCGTGCTCTCGCGCCTGCCTGATCCTGTGCAACGCTCGGGTGTAAGAGTTCGTAAGGTCTCTGATGACGTACTGCAGACCATTGCCTTTTACACTACAAACGACTCCATGTCTCAAGAAGACATTGCAGATTTCTTAGTTACCGCAATTCAGGATCCAATCTCGCGCATTAATGGTGTTGGTGATGCCTCCATCTTTGGCGCAGGCTATGCGCTGCGTATCTGGCTTGACCAAAACAAACTCAATCAATACAAGCTCAACCCATCTGAGGTTGTGCAGTCGATTAAGAATCAAAACAAACAAATCTCTGTAGGTCAGTTAGGCTCGCTTCCTGCCATTGCCGATCAAACCATTAACGTAACGGTTAAGTCTCGAGAGCTGTTAAAAGACATCGGTGATTTTGAAAATATCTTGGTTAAGGTTACAGCAGAAGGCGCTGCTGTCTACCTTAGAGATATTGCCCGTATTGAAATGGGCCGTAGCTCTTATAACTACTTTGGTAACTACAACAAAAGCCCAATGGCCTCTTTGCAAGTTAGCCTTGCAGATGGTGCCAATGCTGTAGAAGTAGCTAAATTAGTCAGCGAAGAGCTTGAAAGACTGCGCCCGCTCTTTCCAAAAAATCTTGAGTACGCTATTCCTTATGACACCGTGCCTTTTGTTAAGGCCTCCTTGTATGAGGTGGGTAAAACCTTAATTGAAGCTCTTATCTTGGTGTCTTTAGTTATCTTGCTCTTCTTACGAGATATCCGCTCCACATTAATTGTGTCGCTGACTATCCCAATTGTGCTCGCTGCTACTGTAGTAATCTTATTTGCCTTTGGCTACTCGATTAATACGCTCACCATGTTTGCCATGGTCTTGGCCATTGGTCTGTTAGTAGACGACGCTATTGTGGTGGTAGAGAACGTTAGCCGTATTATGTACTCAGAGGGTCTAAGCCCTTATGAGGCATCGGTTAAGTCCATGCAGGAAATTACCTCAGCGCTCTTTGGCGTTGGCTTGGTAATCGCTGCTGTATTTACTCCAATGGCTTTCTTCTCAGGCGCTACAGGCAACATCTATCGTCAGTTCTCAGTAACTATTGTTGCTTCAATGCTGATGTCCATTGTGACTGCGGTAATCATTACCCCATCCTTATGTGCCTCGATTTTGGTGGTTAAGAAGGTCAATCCACACAAGCGTGTCCATTCAGGCCCGCTATCTTGGTTTGATATGTTCTTCAATGTGCTCTATCGCGGCTACGTCAAGATCAACGCTTTCTGTTTGCATCAAAAGATGCTTATGATGGTGTTCTTCTTTGCTATTTGCGGTGCTACTGGTTGGCTCTTTGCTAAGATCCCAAGCTCTTTCTTACCTGTAGAAGATCAAGGCTTAATTTCCGTTCGTATCATCTTGCCATCCTCATCAACCATGGCCCAAACAGCTAAGGTAGGCCGTGATGTGGAAAACTATTTCCTCGAGCATGAGGTCAATAATATTCAAGGCATGTTGCTCTCGTTAGGTTCTGGCGGTAGCTCTAAAGGTCAAGCCACTGCTAACGCTAGCATCCGTCTGATTCCATGGGAGCAGCGTGTAGGCCAAGAAAATAGCGCTCAAGCTATTCTCGCCCGCGCCAAGAAGTATTTTGATAATTACGCAGATGCCGAAGTGCGTATGTATCTGCCAGCCTCAATTTCAGGTATGGGTGGCTCGTCGGGCTTTAGCGTCTATGTACAAAACATCATGGGTTCATCGCACGATCAATTTATGAAAGATGTCGCTGATATCGTTCGTATTGCTCGCGAAAACCCACGTCTGTACAACGTACGCTCTAATGCTCAGGCTGATGCATTGCAGCTGAACATTCGCATTGATGATAAGAGAGCTGGTCAATTCTTGCTCGATCCTCAGGTCATCAATGAGAACTTACAAATTGCTTGGGGTGGTACCTACGTTAACGACTTCATCGACCGTGGTCGCGTTAAGAAGGTCTATGTCCAATCTGATGCTCAGTTTAGATCTCTGCCATCTGATCTTAACAAACTGTACTTTAAGAACGCTGAGGGCAAGATGGTTTCATTCGATACCTTTGGTAAGGTCGAATGGACTTATGGTCCACAGCAATTAGAGCGCTTTAATGGTATCTCATCGATTTCACTCTCAGGCGATCCGGCCCCAGGCGTCAGCTCGGGTGAGGCTATGGATGAAATCGCGCGTATCATTGAACAGCACCCTGGTAACTATGGTTATGCTTGGAGCGGCTTGTCTTATCAAGAAAAGCTTAGCGGCTCAAACCAAGGCATGCTCTTCTTAATTTCTGCTGTAGTGGTATTCTTGTGTCTTGCTGCTCTGTATGAGTCATGGTCTATCCCAATGGCAGTTATTCTCATTGTGCCTATTGGTATCTTTGGTGCACTGCTCTTTGTGTACTTTAGAGGCATGGAGAACGACATCTATCTACAGGTGGGTCTGCTCACGACGGGTGGATTGTCGGCTAAGAATGCTATCTTGATTGTTGAATACGCCCATCAGTTCAGACAGCAAGGACGTACTTTACTGCGTGCTGCTCAAGAAGCTGCAGCATTACGTTTCCGTCCTATTGTGATGACCTCAGTTGCGTTCTTATTAGGCGTGCTACCGCTCTTAAATGCTGATGGTGCAGGCTCAGCCTCACAGCAATCCATTGGTACTGGTGTATTTGGTGGTACCGTTGCAGCAACTACCCTTGGTCTTATCATGGTGCCAGTATTCTTTGCTGTCATCTCACTGATGTTCCACCCAATTAGACGCTCCATCAAGCTAGCCCCAGTCAACAGCGTTAAGGCTAATGCAAGAGAAGAGGCTACCAAGACATCAGCACAAGATACCAAGGCTACCGACGCTAAGATGGCTGATGCTAAGAGAGATGATGCTAAGAGAGCTGATTCTACCAGCGACAATGAGTCTGACCCTCAAGCTAATACCGCGTCTACTGACTCTAACGAGTCCTCACAGGACAAAGAAAAGTAGCAACTAATCATCAAAAGCGAAGAGCTAAGAGCTGATAGCTAAAAGCTAAGCGCACCGGCTCTTACGCTCTACTTGCTGGCAGGAGTGTTCAGCTGTTAACTGCTCCTGCCAATCATATCCCTGCAATAATCCCATCCTCACTTATCCAACATTCTTAGGCGCTCTGCCAACAGCCGCCTATCAAGGCTATAACCATTCGCTTAGCACGCTCAACCCCATGTGCACGCGCTACAGCTCATCAACCATATTGACCATCTGTAATTGGATGCTGATCTTGACCGCCTATTGCTGTTGAACGCTCTATTGGTGTTAAACGCATCTGCGCGTCATCCCTGTTTTGTCACTTTAACAAAGTTATGAGATCTTTAGACGCTTATGGGCTATTTAGCCGTATTATGAGCACTTTAGACGCTTATGGGCACTTTATCCGGGTTATGAGCTATTTAGCCGCTTATGGGCACTTTATCCGTGTATGGGTGGTTTATTGGGGCATAAAAAAAGCAGCTCAAGCGATTAACTTGGCTGCTTTTTTTAACCTGCTGCATAAGCAGCTAGGCGAGGTAACTAGTAGCTGTTATTACTTGGTGAACTTAACAGCTGACTGAGCGATAACTAACTCTTCGTTAGTTGGGATCATCATAACTGGGATCTTAGACTCTGGAGTGGAGATTAAGCCACCTTCAAAGCCTAAACGACCTAAAGCCTTGAGGTTTACGTCGTTATCAAGCTCGATACCGAAGCAATCCTTTAAGTAGTCGATGGTCAGCTTACGAGCTTCCCAGCAGTTCTCACCGATACCGCCAGAGAATACGATAGCGTCAACGCGACCAACTGGAACAAAGTAAGAAGCGATGAACTTAGCTAAACGGTATGAGAAAGCCTCTAAAGCTAATGTGCACTTCTCTTCACCCTTCTCGTAGCCCTCACAGATAGGACGCATGTCAGAAGAGATACCAGAAAGACCTAATAAGCCAGACTTCTTGTTGAAGATATCCTTAACTTCTTCTACAGTCAGACCGTCATTCTTTGGATCGCATAAGAAGAATACAACTGAAGGATCGATCTCACCAGTACGAGTACCCATGATGAGGCCATCAAGTGGAGTTAAGCCCATGGAGGTATCCATGCACTTGCCGCCCTTAACAGCACAAACAGAAGCACCGCCGCCTAAGTGGCAGGTAATTACGTTGGTATCCTCAGGCTTCTTGCCGAGTAAACGAGCAGCTTCCTGAGCTAAGTACATGTGAGAGGTACCGTGAGCGCCGTAACGACGGATACCACCCTTGGTGTAGTACTCCTCTGGGATAGCAAAACGGTATGCTACTGGAGGCATGGTCTGGTGGAAAGCGGTGTCGAATACAGCAACGTGAGGAATGTTAGGGAAAGAAGCACGAGCTGCGTTAATGCCCAGGATGTGAGCTGGGTTGTGCAGTGGAGCAAAAGGAATAACCTTCTCGATGTTCTTTAAAACTTCGTCATCAATTAAGGTTGGTGCGCTGTAGTACTCGCCGCCGTGAACGATACGGTGGCCGCAAGCAACGATAGACTCGAGGAGCTGCTTATCGGTGCTTAAGATGTTGTCAACTAAGTAGGATAAAGCCTGCTCGTGGTTGTAACCTGAGATCTCAGCCTTCTGCTTGTCGCTATCACCAAAACGCCATGAGATGAAAGCCTCAGGCAGGTTCATTGCCTCAGCAATACCGCTTAAGTAAACCTGACCATCCTCAGGATTCATAATGGCAAACTTAACTGAGGAGCTACCGCAGTTGATTACTAATACACTCTTTGAAACGCAGTTAGACATAAAAGACCCAGATGACTAAACAAAACCCAAACTTGTCACGATGCGTGGCATAGCTGTACTTAAAAAGATCATGGCTCTCATAAGAGAACCACTCATAAATTTGGTGTCTTTAATCTTGCACCATATTAAAGCGCTAGATTGAGACTGAATTCTGAAAGCTCATACCAAAGCTTTGAGCAAAAGATCATAAGCTTGGTAATTAAACGCTCTTAATTAAAGCCTAAGGCTCATCATTGAAGACCAGAAAAGTGGCTTAAACAACGATTTAAAAGCGGTGCTAATTCGTTCATTATAGCATCGGTGTTTTATAGCACTCCCTTGCTAAAATCATGCACTTGTCACAATTCAGGCAAATGAAAAACACATTGCTTGTGCCAAGAAAGTGATATATCCGCACTATTACTAGTCAGATCGCTACTTTTTGATGAGATGATCTATCTTAAACCCTATTTAATAAGTCACTATATTAAATCACAAAAAATTTTTATCACAAACTTTATCTTGCAAATACGGTATCTACGCCATCGGTCAAATTAAATGCCATTTTTATACAATACAATCATAAGTTTTGCTTATTAATAAGATATACACCACGGCTTACAAGAGCTCAAATAATCCGACAAATATCCCGCCCGCCATCAGCACAACTGACCACTTACATCTTTTGCCATTAACACAGCATGACAATGACAACCTAAGTACAAAAGCCTTTATTTATCGTATTTGCGCCCACAATGCAGCCAAGTAAATAGCTATGTATAAGTTTTGATGATGCAAGCTGATAACATTTGACCAAATCAAGCATTAAGTTATGTACGCCACAAGGTCGTAGACTGCTAGCAATACGCGCTGATTAAGAGCCATGTCTGCACTTGCAAAGCGCAAACTTGCATTAAGGATAGGCAGCAGCGCAATTAGCTAAGCCTTTGAGGTCAAATAGCGCTAAACTTATCACTCCGGCAAGGTGTGAGTTGTGTGCTCATGAGATCCGCTTGTGTTTCTGCATGTGTATCTGCTTATGCATCTGCTTGTTTGTGGACACGATTTTTCTCGCTATTAGCAAGGAGTTAGTGATGATTGATGTTGGCCCTCTACGTCGTAGCTATACTATGAATGGATTAGATGAGAAGGATCTGACTGAAACACCTATTCCATTATTTGAACGCTGGCTTAAAGATATGCTTGATGCCAAGCTCTACGATCCTAACGGCGTGGTGGTAAGTACCGTCGATCCAACTGGCCAACCGTACTCCCGCATGGTTCTTTTAAAGAACTATGATGAAAAATCTTTAGTGTTCTTTACTAACTTAGGCTCTCGTAAAGCTCAACATCTCGAGCAGAACAATAAGATCTGCATGCTCTTTCCATGGTACTACCTTGAAAGACAAGTAATGTTTGTCGGCACTGCACAAAAGCTAAGCTTACCTGAGGTCTTAAAGTACTTCCATTCACGTCCACGTGATAGCCAATTAGGTGCCTGGGCCTCGCATCAGTCCTCACGCATCTCTGCTCGTTCTATTCTTGAGAGCAAGTTTGCTCAGATGAAAGAGAAATTTAAAAACGGTGAAGTGCCTCTACCATCTTTTTGGGGCGGCTACCGTGTCTTTTTCCATCAAGTAGAGTTTTGGCAAGGCCGTGAAAACCGACTCCACGATCGCTTTATCTATGATCTGCAAGAAGACGGTACTTGGACTACCCATCGTCTTGCTCCTTAGTGGCAAGAAATCATTGATTACACGTCTTGAGCAATCTATCTTGTAGCTTAAGACGCTATCAAGCGTACAAACAACCTAAAAGAAGAATTATCTTCAGAATCCTAGGCAATTTCGCTAGTAGCAAGCAATTCAATTAGAAAGTATTCTGATAGCATATACGTCCTAAGGCAGCACAGGCTGCCTTGTATTAGGTTTGAGATACGCTTTCATGAATGAGATCTTCGATTATCTAAAGTCACAGCCACTGCATATATTAGTCTTATATGCAGCTTTAGCTGTTGGTGTACTTATGCTACTTATAGTAGTACCGGAGATCTTTAAACGTATAGCGCGTGGACTATTTACCTCGTCTAAGCGTAGCAAGACTACTACTGCAAAGAGCACCTCAAAAACATCCCGTTACACTTCTAAAGCTAAGACAAGGTTTTCTTCCTTTTCTAAAAACAATAAGAAGGCTTATAGCAGCAAAGAGCGATCAAGCTCTAAGCAAGGACGTTTTGGCTTTTTTAAGAGTAATAAAAATGCATCTGCCTCTAAGATGCGTAAGCGTAGTATCAATGGCTATGAGGATAAGAGCCGTAGCGATAACGGCAATAATCTTGGCTCAAAATTAGACTTTTTAAGCTCTCAAGATGAGTGCATAACAAAGTTTAAACATGGCAAGGTCACTGACTACTACAAAGAGCTACGTAAGGCAGGACCTGCCAGTAATCTCAAAGAAAAAGACGTCGATGAGCTCGATAAAATCTTTACTGTCATGCTTAAGGCAGGCGCGGTAAAAAAGAAATCTTTCTTAGTTACTGATTTTGAGCATCAGTACCTTGAAAAGCTGCGTTTGTGGTTTGGTGACCGCTATGAGATTTACTGCCAAGTAAGTGTAGGCTCGGCTCTTGGCGTTAACCCTGATGTTTCAAGTCTCTCGCTCCAAGATCGCCGTACCTTTGCGCAAAAGTGCCACAATATGAGCTTTGACTTTATGCTCATTGAAAAAGGCACCGATCGCATCGCATGCGTCATTGAGCTTGATGATCCCACCCATTTTCGCTCAGATCGCAAAGCCCGCGATCGCCGTTTAGATAAGGTCTGTGCTGCAGCAGAGCTTCCTATTTTCCACATCACTGCCATCAATCAAAAACCTAATCTTAAGGGCATCTAACAAGATCACGCCACCAAGCTAAATACAATCATCTATGGTGCCTAGCAAGATCACGGCACTATCGAGAGCAGCCATCGATGGTGTAGGCTCGATCATGGCACTATATAGAACAGCCATCGATGGTGTAGGCAAGATCATGGGACTGTTTAGAACAGCCATTAAAGGCTCTCACAAGATCATGGCACAAGGATAAGATCGCTATCTGTAGAATGACAAAGCCCCACAAACATTGCTGTTAGTGGGGCTTTGTTGTGTTTACAAGGTGTAAAACTTAGCAAAAGATCATTAGCGATTAGAACACAATGGTCTTATTGCCGTGGATGAATACCTTGTTATCAAAAACCTTATTTAAGGCACGTACGAGTACGATACGCTCAACGTCACGACCAGCCTTAGCCATGTCCTCAGCACTATAGCGGTGGTTAACCTTAATAACATCCTGCTGAATGATTGGGCCTTCATCGAGATTGTCAGTTACAAAGTGAGCGGTAGCACCGATGATCTTAACGCCACGATCGTAGGCCTGTTTGTAAGGTTTTGCACCAATGAATGCAGGTAAGAATGAGTGGTGAATGTTGATGAGCTTACCTAAAGGATAGTGAGCAACCATCTTAGGTGAAAGGATACGCATGTACTTAGCAAGGATGATGTAGTCAACATCGTACTCATCAATAACTTTCATCATGCGCTCTTCTTGCTCATCACGTGAAATACCGTCATGGGAAACTACGTGATAAGGGATATTGAACTTGGCAACTAAGTCACCTAAGTCTGGGTAGTTACCAGCTACCATCACGATCTCAGCATGCAGAGAACCTGAGTAGCTTTTAATGAGCAGATCACCAAGGCAGTGTGCTTCCTTAGTAACTAATACAGCGATACGTGGGAGCGTACCCTTGTCCTTTAAACGAACTACAGCATCATCTGGCAGCTTTGCACTAACACAACGTAAGAACTTGCTCTCGTGATTCTTGCTAAAGTCACCCTCAAGCACAGTACGCATGAAGAAGCGATTGTCTTCACTGGCAAACTCATCTTGACGAATGATGTTCAGGCCAAACTCGAAACAGGTAGCTGACACCTTAGCAATCAAACCAGTTTCGTCTGTACACTCAGTTAATAAAATCTTCTGTTGCATTTCTATACCTGCGGAACCTGACTTGCAGGAATCCAGCGCTGGATCGTTCATATCCCCAATTCTCATCTCCTAACAGTATTCCTAATGTACAAAATGAACACTTAATGATCCATTGGATATAAGTGTGCGCTACAACTAATTAGGATTATCTGTTCGTATGTCTAGGAGTGAGCATGAATTAATGTACTTATTTAATCGCCTAGCTGTTACCACAGAGCCAAGCGAAAAAGCACATGCAAATTAGATCTTAATAGGCAGCAAGTAGATAAAAGAGCTATCTGCTCATAGCAAGATCAGGCTCTAAAATGACACCACTTAGCTATCAGATCTGATGTTAAGCTTTTGATATTACCAGAAAGCAGAGCCTGCTTTTATACATGATGGAAATTTTCTATATGCTGCTCAATCGTGATCCATTTCATTAGGTCATACGTAGATAAATCGCATATTTTCAGCTCTGTATAGTAATCAATAAGCTTGAATGTCGAGTGTGCTCTATCTTTTGATTAGCATCCTCATACATCCTTTAATGACAATACAGGGAGCTAAAAAAGACAAAAGATCACCAAAACACGTAGTGACAAGCTAGTTTGCATAGGCTAATTATGCACATTTTTGGATCAGTTTGTCGGCAAATTTACACAAATATTTGAGCTATGGAGCGATATCTGCACCAAAATAAAACCTAAGTTTACGGCACTTTTGGGCACTTTTGCCCCACCATTGCACCATAGAATGCGATGAATATAGCACTTGCACTACAAACGTTCATTTTGAGTAAAAACAGCACATTTGTTTGATCAACGGTTATATTCTTTTTGGTCAATCTGCAATTATTTGCAAAGGAGCATTCTATGAGCGACGTCATGCAAGACATTACCGTCCTAGATAAAGTAGCAATCTTAAATATCCCAGGACATGATCCTATTCAGCTGCCTATGTTACGAGGCACTGAAGGACCCGAATGCATTGATATCCGCGAATTAGGTAAGCAAGGTTACTTCACTTACGACCCTGGTTTTGTCTCCACTGCTGCTTGCAGTTCCAGAATTACTTTCATTGACGGTAAGAAAGGTGTACTGCTCTATCGTGGTTACCCAATTGCTGACTTAGCTAGAAAGGCTGACTTCCTTCAGGTTTGTCACTTACTGTACAAAGGTGAGATGCCAAGCAAGCGTGAATACGACGATTGGAAGTACAAAGTTCAGCACCATACCTTAATCCATGAGCAGATTTCTTCCCTGTTCAAGGCTTTCCGTCGTGACTCTCACCCAATGGCTGTGTTATGTGGTATCGCTGGCGCTCTGTCTGCCTTCTATCATGGTAACCTCGACATTTACGATCCTGAGCACCGTGAAGCTACCGCAATTCGCCTGATTGCTAAGATCCCAACCTTAGCTGCCATGGCATACAAGTACTCTATCGGTCACCCATTCATCTACCCACGTAACGACTTAAGTTACGCTGGTAACTTCCTGCACATGATGTTTGCAACTCCATGTGAGAAGTACGAGATAAACCCTGTAATCGAAAGAGCACTTGATCGTATCTTTACTCTGCACGCCGATCACGAGCAGAACGCCTCTACCTCTTCTGTACGTTTAGCAGGTTCATCTGGTGCTAACCCTTATGCCTGTATCGCTGCAGGTATTGCCTCCTTATGGGGTCCAGCGCACGGTGGTGCTAACGAGGCCTGTCTGCGTATGCTTGAGCAGATCGGTACTGTAGAGCGTATTCCTGAGTTCATTAAGCGTGCTAAGGATAAGAACGATCCATTCAGACTCTCTGGCTTTGGTCACCGCGTCTATAAGACTTATGATCCACGTGCATTAGTAATGCGTGAGACCTGCCATGAGGTTTTACAAGAGCTGAAGATTGTTGATGACCCACTGTTAAAGGTTGCAACAGAGCTTGAGCAGATTGCTCTGAGTGATGAATACTTCGTTAAGCGTAACCTCTACCCTAACGTTGACTTCTACTCAGGCATCATCCTCAAGGCTATCGGTATTCCTGTTTCTATGTTTACCGTTATCTTTGCTCTGTCACGTACCATTGGTTGGATTTCTCACTGGAACGAAATGCAGAACATGGAAGAGAGCCGTATCGGTCGTCCTCGTCAGATTTACATCGGTGCTCCAGAGCGCCATGTTATCGCCATGGACGAGCGCTAAACTCAAGCTCAAACCACTTGCTACCTAATCTAGCAAAACATCTTGAACTAGCTTTCAGTGCAACTAGTTTAATCAAAGCCCACGCATAGTCGTGGGCTTTTGCATTTTGAATACACCCTTCAAGAACCATATAAGTCGCCGCACCTAAAACAAGCTACTACCTCTATGGCTTGCGATGCGATATGGGCCTCTATAAACATAGCTATTGCTCTTGCTCTTGCTCTTGCTCTTGCTCTTGCTCTTGCTCTAGAAGCAGCATGCACTGCGCAGACATTATTAACCTTAGTAGATGTAGGCTTATAGGTGCATGAGATTGCAAAGCTCTAGTGGCTGCTTAAAAGATATGACTGATTGAGGATGAGTTGATGAGGGGGTTAAAAAGGACGTGGGTAAGTTGCTGGCCTTTTGTCCGATTGAGGGGAGTGTGCTGCAGCTGCAGCGTGAACTGCTGTAGATTTTGGGCATAAAAAAGGGGACATAGCGTAAGCTATGGCCCCTCTTTGCAACCTAAGCGGCTGTTTTAAATCTGATTACAGACCTAAAGCAGCACGAGCCTGGTTAGCGATGGTCTCGAATGCGGCCTTCTCGTTGATAGCGAGCTCGGAGAGAACCTTACGGTCGATCTCGATGTTGGCCTTCTTTAAACCGTTCATGAACTTGCTGTAGCTTAAGCCGTACTGACGAGCAGCAGCATTGATACGAACGATCCACAGAGCGCGGAACTGACGCTTCTTCTGACGACGATCGCGGTATGCGTACTGACCAGCCTTGGTAACGGCCTGGACGGCAACACGGTAGGTACGGGAACGTGCACCGTAGTAACCCTTAGCTGCCTTTAAAACCTTCTTGTGACGGGCACGTGCGGTAACACCGCGCTTAACTCTTGCCATTTAGATATCCTCCAAAGATTAGGCGTAAGGTAACTGACGCATAATTGCGCGTACATTTGAATTATGAACGATGTTCATAGCACGTAATGAACGCTTACGCTTACGGCTCTTCTTGGTGAGGATGTGACGTAAGTTCTGGTGACGGCACTTGAAGTGACCGCTGCCGGTCTTCTTGAAGCGCTTTGCAACGCCACGGTCGGTCTTCATCTTGACCTTGACTTTTCCAGCCATTATTTATAACTCCGCATTGTTATGATGAAGATAGTAAGGAGCTCATGTCAGTAGCTGCCACTAAACTAGTCAGTGGCTGCTTTAGGGAACTGAACGTGAGGCTTGTAGTCCCTTAAAATCCTTATTTCTTTTTAGGGGCTAAAACCATAGTTGCCTGACGACCCTCAACACGTGAGGCGCTTTCAACTGTAGCTAAACCCATTTGTTCGCATAGATCGTGCTCTACGCGCTTGAGGACTTCAATACCTAAGTGTTGGTGAGCCATTTCGCGTCCACGGAAGCGTAAGGTCACCTTAGCCTTGTTGCCCTCTTCTAAGAAGCGGACCAGGTTGCGTAGTTTAACCTGATAGTCGCCTTCATCGGTAGCAGGACGGAATTTGATTTCCTTAATCTGAACTACCTTTTGCTTCTTCTTTTTCTGATCCTTGCTCTTTTCGTAGAGGTACTTGCCATACTCAATCAAGCGACAAACTGGCGGATCAGCATTAGGACTGATTTCTACAAGATCCACATTAGCTTCACGAGCTAAACGTAGAGCTTCTACGGTAGGCATAACGCCAATTGCTTCGTTATCCTGACCAAGCAGACGCACTTCACGGCATCTGATATCACCATTTACCCGGTTCTTAGGCTGTGGCCTACCGGTCTTTCTTGCGCTATTTATAGCAGACTCCTACTATCCAAAAAGATCACTGATCAGGCTGCATACATGTGTTGAGCCTGACACATAACAAAAGAGCATAAAATGATATTTACTTTCAGTGCTCTTTTGTTACATCAAAGCCATGTTTACGCGACTTGATGCAGCTATTTGCTACTTCTTTTCCTCAGGCTTTTCATCGGCCTTGGAAAAAAGTTTGCGCGACATGATATCAGATTTAATCATTGCGATCAAATCATCAATCGACATTGCACCTAAATCAACACCCTTTCTTGTACGAACAGCTACTTGACCGTTCTCTGCCTCTCTGTCACCACAGACAAGCATGTAAGGGGTATGCATTAAGGTATGCTCGCGAATCTTGAAGCCAACCTTGTCGTTACGTAAGTCTGAACGTACACGGATGCCAGCCTCATCAAGCTTGCGAGTAACTTCCTTAACGTACTCAACCTGATTAGAAGTGATGTTCATAACCACTGCCTGAACAGGAGAGAGCCATACAGGGAATGCACCAGCAAATTCTTCGGTAAGAATACCGATGAAGCGCTCTAAAGAACCTAACATTGCACGGTGAATCATAACAGGAACGTGATCCTTGTTATCCTCACCTACGTAGTGGGCATCTAAACGCTGTGGCAGCGAGAAGTCGAGCTGAATGGTACCGCACTGCCATGCACGACCTAAAGAGTCGTGTAAGGTGAACTCGATCTTAGGGCCGTAGAAAGCACCTTCACCTGGCTGCAGTTCAAACTCAAGACCGTTTGCTACTAATGCATCAGCTAAGTCCTTTTCAGACTTATCCCAAATCTCATCAGAGCCAATACGCTTCTCAGGACGGGTAGAGAGCTTAACGTCAACCTTGTGGAAGCCGAAGTTATCATAAACTTCGTAAACGAACTTAATGCACTCAGTAACTTCCTGAAGAATTTGATCCTCAGTAATAAATACGTGAGCGTCATCCTGCTCGAAACCACGTACACGCAGAAGACCGTGCAGAGAGCCTGAAGGTTCATTACGGTGATCCTTACCAAACTCAGCCATACGAATTGGCAGATCACGATAAGAACGAGTACGGCTATTGAAAATCTGAATTGCGCCTGGGCAGTTCATTGGCTTAATAGCGTAGTCACGGTTCTCAGAAGAGGTGGTAAACATGTTCTCCTGATACTTATCCCAGTGACCAGAACGCTCCCACAGTACACGATCCATAATCTGAGGAGTGTTAACCTCAATATAGCCGTACTTGTGGAGGAGAGTACGCATGTAGTTCTCAATCAGGCGGTAAATGGTCCAACCATCGTTGTGCCAGAATACTAAGCCTGGAGCTTCCTGTTGGAAGTGGAACAGATCAAGCTTCTTACCTAATACGCGGTGATCGCGCTTAGCTGCCTCTTCACGCTTCTTAATGTAATCAGCAAGTTCTTCCTTGCTAGCCCAAGCAGTACCGTAGATACGCTGGAGCATCTTGTTCTTAGAATCACCACGCCAGTAAGCACCTGCAAAGTGAGTGAGCTTAAAGTGCTGGCAGAAAGACATGTGTGGTACGTGAGGGCCACGGCACATGTCGGTGTATTCTTCATGGTGATATAAAGCTGGGTGATCGCTCTTTTCGATGTTCTCTTCTAAGATGAGCTTCTTGTAAGGCTCGGAACGCTCATCAAAAACATCGTGGGCGCGTTGCCAATCAACTACTTCCTTGATGACCTTGTAGTCAGTCTTGGCAAGCTCGTGCATACGTGCATCTAAAGCTTCCATATCCTCAGTAGTTAACTTACGGTCGATATCTACGTCGTAGTAGAAGCCGTTATCAACTACAGGGCCGATAGCCATCTTGGTGTCAGGCCACAGCTGCTTGATGGCGTGACCTAATAAGTGAGCGCAAGAGTGACGAATGATCTCAAGACCATCCTTGTCCTTTGGAGTAACAATCTCTACTTTTGCATCTTCGGTTACTAAGTCGCAAGCGTCGTGTAAAACGCCATCGATACGACCAGCAACACAGCTACGAGCTAAACCTGGGCCGATGCTGGCAGCAATGTCAGCAATTGAGACTGCGCTATCAAACTCTTTGACTGCGCCATTTGGAAGAGTAATTTTTGGCATATTAAACAACCTGACGGTGCTAACGATGCACCTTACGGTCCTCAATAGAAAAACAAAAACATTAACGATCGAACGCAACCATGCGCAAACTAACTCGTTAGCGCCATCCCGTGCGAACTATCAGACTGTACAGTATACGCCTCAATTGACCTTTGCGCTTAACCAAAGTGGATTTTTTCCTGTTTTACAATCAATAAGATCACCGTATTTCAAAAACGGATGCAAATACCCACAACGATCCACTATGCTCAAGGACACCACTAACAGTAAGACCATAAAATAAGCTACGCTAGAAAGCCATCAGATCGCACGTTTATACCCGCTCTACTGCATGACAGAGCAACCTTTAACAATGCTCAATCGAATAGCTTACTGCCTTTATCAATGCTCTAAAACCATCATAGATTGCCATCAATAAGGTAAGAACAATAGAGCGATTTATGCGCTTTAAACAGCAACGGCAAGCCAAAGTAAAGCAAATGAAAAGCAATTGACATACGTATCCTTAACATCCAATTGCAAAAAGTTTAAAAAAACTCTTGCACCTCACCATGCTCATCTATATAATGCACTCCTGTTGATTGAACTTAGGTTCTAAAACATGCGCCTTTAGCTCAGCTTGGTTAGAGCATCACCTTGACATGGTGGGGGTCGGTGGTTCGAGTCCACTAAGGCGCACCATCCACGCAGCCGGCTTCAGCCGGTTTTTTTGTGCCCAAAATTCCTCGATGCCGGCTTCAGCCGGTTTTTTTGTGCCCAAAATTCCTCGATGCCGGCTTCAGCCGGTTTTTTTTTGTGCCCAAAATTCCTCGATGCCGGCTTCAGCCGGTTTTTTTTGTGCCCAAAATTCCTCGATGCGGGCCTGTGCCGTTTTTTTTGTGTCCAAAAATCCTATCTTCATATTTCCTATCGCCCTATTTCATATCCACTATTTCCTATCCTTAGGCTCTGTATGGCGTTGCATTACTTTTAGTTTGTGCATGTTAATCGAGTCTTTTTGATCGTGTCAGCAAGTTTGAGCGCAAAATCTTGCATCATGGCTTGTGATTCTAGATACTCATCTATTAAGACAAGGTGTGTGTGATGAAGCACAAGGCAGCCTTAGCATCCATGCTTACTAAGTTTATGCAGTTTTAATCTGTTATTTTGGACTAACGATGCATCTAGACTTAGTGCAACTCTCTTTATAATGTTAAGGATTTACTAATCTTATTAGCATCTAGCAAGTGCACATATATATGTGTGCTGTGCTTATGCAACACTACAGAATTACGGAGCTAAATTTAGACATAGTTCTATGGCTCTAACTTATCTAATAGGATTGAGATGCTTAAGTTTTTCGCTTTTGTGTTTGTTGCTTTGATCATATTAGCCGTAGCTGCTACTACAGCAATGCTTTTCATGGCTTAGTTCAGGGCATACTGACACATAAAATTAGTCCTAATTCTTCACTAATTCACTTGTGATATGCTCACACCATCGTCTAGTTAGTCCAGATTACTTTTTAGGTTAACGAATGTTCAAGAAGACTCTTATTGCCTCTGCTGTAACTGCTGTTTTTGCCCTTACTTCACAAGGTGTACAGGCAAACCCAATTACCGACTTAGTTTCAGGCTTTGTTAAGGACGCAGCTACCGTTCAGTTCGACGCACGTCGCGGTGGTAGCCGTTCTTTTTCACGTTCAAGCGCTCCTAAGAGAAGTGTAAGCTCAACTCGTACTGCACAAAAGCGTCCAGTAGCTGACACCAAGGCACCAGCTCAGAACAACGCAGCTACCGCTCAGCGTCCAGGCCAGCAGAACACTCCTAATGCCCCACAGGCTGCCCCAACTGGCGGCATGGGTATGGGTGGTTCATTCATCTCCTCATTAGCCGGTGCTGGTGCTGGTGTTCTCCTCGCTAACATGCTCTTAAGCCCAACCGCTGCTGCCTCTCAGGGTACTGAGGTTGCTACCCCAGACATGTTATCTGATGCTCAGATCGACGAGTGCTTAGCTCAGATCAAGCTGGACATCGAAGATGCAAAGGCACGTTTAGCTGAGGCTGCTCCAGAGGATCAGAACGCTATCCGTGATGAGCTTAGCAAGATGAACGAGCTGCAGATCACCTTATTAAACGAGCAGATCAATCGTATCCAGAAGGGTTAATCTAAACCTATCGGTTTGGTTAACCTAAACCTATCGGTTAGGTTTATCTAAGCCCTATGCTCAGTGCTAATATTCATTAGCGCAAAAGGCCGCTTCCATATTGGTTGCGGCTTTTTTGTTGGCCTCATGAAATGAAGCTCAACACGTAAATTGGCTCTTGAAATGAGCCAAAGAAAAAAGGCCAACCTAGATTGCTCTGGGGTGGCCTTTTTTTCTTTATGCATGATGAAAGTCATGCATAGCTCTTGTTAAAAGCTTAGATGTTGTAGATCTCAAGATCTTCAGAGGAGTCTTTCCAAGCCTTATCTGCCTTAGCGTCATCTGAACGCTGGCGATCAAGGTACTCAAAATACTCTTCATCAACACCAGGTGTGATGTACTCACCAGTGAATACAGACTCTTCAAATACGGTAAGTGCTGGATTCTCTTGACGTACAGCAGCCTCAAGATCCTTTAAGTCTTGGTAAATGAGGGCATCAGCATGAATCATCTGAGCGATTTCTTCATTGGTACGCTCATGAGCAATCAGCTCTTTCTTGGTAGGCATGTCGATGCCATAAACGTTGGCATAACGCACCTCTGGAGCAGCTGAAGCGAAGTAAACCTTCTCAGCACCTGCTTCCTTGGCCATATCAACGATCTGACCTGAGGTAGTACCGCGCACGATAGAGTCGTCAACAAGCAGTACACGCTTACCCTTAAACTCTGCTGGAATTGGGTTGAGCTTATTGCGTACTGACTTCTTACGCTGCTTCTGACCAGGCATAATGAAAGTACGGCCGATATAGCGGTTCTTCACAAAGCCCTGACGGTATGGCAGACCTAAGATACGAGCAATCTGCACAGCGATATCGCATGAAGTCTCTGGAATTGGGATAACAACGTCGATATCGAGGTGGCTAAACTCACGCTTGATCTTCTCAGCAAGGAAAGTACCCATGCTGACACGAGCTGCATATACTGAAACACCGTTCATAACTGAATCTGGACGTGCAAAGTATACGTACTCGAAAATACAAGGCTGCAGCTTAGCATTGTCTGCACACATGCTGCTGTGTAAGGTGCCGTTCTCTTCGATTACAACAGCCTCACCTGGAGCAATGTCGCGTACTAATTCAAAGCCACATACAGTAAGAGCGCAAGACTCAGATGCAACCATGTACTCAGTAAAGCCATCCTCGCCTTTGCGCTGACCTAAGACTAATGGACGAATACCAAATGGATCACGGAAAGCAACTACGCCTACACCGATGATTAAAGAAATCACAGCGTAACCGCCTGAAATCTCCTTATCAACGCCACGAATAGCATTGAAGATGTCTTCAGGAGTTGGCAGTCTCTGGCAGTCGGTAATCTTCTGTAAGTGCCAAGCAAAGATGTTTAATAACATCTCGGAGTCAGAGGTAGTATTTACATGACGGAAGATGCCATTGCACTTTTCCTTTAACTCACGGCTGTTTGTTAAATTACCGTTGTGAGCTAAAGCGATACCGAATGGTGAGTTAACGTAGAAAGGCTGAGCTTCTGCAGCTGATGAACAGCCTGCAGTTGGATAACGAACGTGACCAATACCGGTGTTACCCTTGAGGCGTCTCATGTGCTTCTGCTCGAAGACATCACTAACTAAGCCATTAGCCTTACGCTGTCTAAAGTTACCCTCATCAAGAGTAATAATGCCAGCTGCATCCTGACCACGGTGCTGTAAAACGGTTAAGGCATCATAGATTGTCAGGTTAACTGGTGAGTTGGAGACAATGCCCACTACTCCGCACATATTAGGCTCCTAAATTGAAGTCGATGCCGTTAGAGGCAGTCGGTCCGTTAGCAAAGAACCAGTTAACGATTCTCTGCAGCTCAGGGATAAATAAAGAATCTCTGTAGAAAGGTGAATCAGCAACAAAGCTTAAGATATGGAGTTTGAAGCCGATCTGCATCAGTGCCAAGATTACGCAGACAACTAAAATGCCACGTAATATACCAAACACCATGCCTAAAAGACGATCGGTTCCAGATAGTCCGACCTTTTCAATGATCGAACGCAAAATGGCTCCGCACAGACCTACCACAATTAAGGTGGCGATAAACAGAACCACTGCGGCTACTGATTTTCTGACTACATCGTCGGCTGATATAAATTCAAGCTTAGGTGCCAGCGCCTCATAGAAGCGGCTGGACACGATAAAGGTACTCACCCAAGCAACTAGTGAAATTGCCTCTTTAACAAAGCCTCTCAATAATGAGAGGCCGCCTGAAATCAGTACAACACCGAGGATTAGCCAATCGGCTATTGTGAGCATTACTTAGAAATAACCTCGAGACCATTCAGGTATGGACGCAGAGCCTTAGGCACAGTGATAGAGCCATCAGCATTCTGATAGTTTTCCATAACTGCAACCAAAGTACGGCCAACAGCAAGACCAGAACCATTAAGAGTGTGTACAAGCTCAATCTTGCCGTCCTTACGGCGCAGACGGGCTTGCATACGGCGAGCCTGGAAGTCTGTGCAGTTAGAGCAAGAAGAAATCTCACGATAGGTGTTCTGAGCTGGTAACCAAACCTCAAGATCGTGGGTCATAGCAGCAGAGAAGCCCATGTCACCAGTAGATAAGGTGATGACACGATAAGGCAGCTCTAAAGCCTGCAGTACAGACTCAGCGTCATTGGTCAGCTGCTCTAAGGCCTCATAAGAGTCCTCTGGGCGAACGATCTGAACCATCTCAACCTTGTCGAACTGGTGCATACGGATAAGACCACGAGTATCACGACCAGCTGAACCGGCCTCAGAACGGAAGCAAGGGGTGTGAGCGGTTACCTTAATTGGAAGCTCATCTTCTGGGATGATTTCGCCACGAACCATGTTAGTAAGTGGAACTTCAGCAGTTGGAATCAGAGCAAACTGACGATTTACATCATCGCCATCAGCATTGCCAGATAACTTGGTTAAGAATAAGTCCTCACCAAACTTTGGCATCTGGCCGGTGCCATATAAAGAGTCCATGTTCACTAAGTATGGAACATAAACCTCAGTGTAGCCTTGCTTGTTGCAGTGCAGATCAATCATCAGCTGCACTAAAGCACGGTGCAGGGCACAGATTGGGCCCTTCATGAGAGCAAAACGAGCACCAGAAATCTTACGTGCGTTTTCAAAGTCGAGCTGGCCTAAGCCCTCACCTAAAGCAACGTGATCCTTGATTTCAAAATCAAAGGTACGTGGAGTGCCCCAACGACGAACTTCAACGTTGGCCTCCTCATCTGCACCTACAGGAACAGACTCGTGAGGGAGGTTAGGAATAGTAAGAGCGATAGACTCGATCTCAGCTAAAACTGCATCCTGCTGCTTCTTGGTGGTATCAAGCTCATCACCAATAGCACTAACTTCAGCCTTGATAGCACTTACGTCCTTGCCCTCGCGGATTGCCTGACCGATGGACTTGGATAATGAGTTGCGCTTTGCCTGCAGATCTTGAGTACGAACCATCAGGTCTTTACGCTGCTCCTCAAGAGCACTTAACTTATCAACATCAAGGTTGAAATTACGAGTAGCCAGGATCTCTTTGGTCTTGGCTAAATCGTTGCGGATATATTTAGAATCAAGCATGACAAGCTCGCTGAATAAATTCAAAACTCTAGGTTGAGACAAGAAGCCATCTTAAGTGCTCCTGTGCAAAAACTCGCATTGCAACTAGCTACAAGCTAACTTGCATCCTTGACGAACTTTTGCACAGGCTCACTTTAGATGCCTAAAGAAGGTCTAACTTTACATAGAAAGTTAGGCAATAGACCCATACAAATTAAGCATGTATATGTGCATATACTGCTCAAATGTATAGCGATGATCATCCTGTCGTATAAAATCTTAGAATTTTATCACGAATTAGACTCTAAAGCCCGCCCGAGTTCCTATTCAACAAACTAAGGTGCAACAAAATTACTAGCTCATGCTTTTAAAAATTGCTTGCCAAGCTACTCTACACGCCGTTTGACAGCTTGTACCCATCCCTCTATTAATTTTTGCCACCATCTTTTGTACCCCATTGGCATACAACTAAACTAAACAAAAATTGTCTGAAATACAGAGCCAATTGAGCACAACCATTTTTAGCCTGTTTCAATTGGACAAGGCTAGTCTTGAGCATGGATATGACTTAACTAAGCTAGTAGTGGCCATGGATACGATTTAACTAAACTAGTCGTGGCCATGGATACGACTTAACTAAGCTAGTCGTGGCCATGGATACGACTTAACTAAGCTAGTCGTGGCCATGGATACGATTTAACTAAGTTAGTCGTGGCCCGGCTTGCTATGGTCATCACCAAAAAGGTCAGGGTAGCGGCGCTTAAGCTCTGAGAGCATATGTTTGGCATGTTCACGAGTAAAACGCTGTTCATTTGGAGCAGCTTCATCAAGCTTACGTAAGTAATCTAAACGCTGCAGTAAATACTGCTCGTAGCCGCGATTAGTTGGAGTGTAGTAAGTACGGCCATGTAACTCCTCAGGCATAAAACACTCTCCCGGTGCATAGCCATTTGGATAGTCATGGGCATAACGATAGCCATCATGATAACCAAGCGATTCCATGAGCTTGGTTGGGGCATTACGAATGTAGAGCGGCACATCAAATGAAGGCAGAGTTGAAGCATCTGCACGCGCCGTATTAAAGGCGTTATACAGATGATTGCTCTTTGGAGCCATAGCCATATAGACCGCTGCCTCAGCAATCGCTCTTTCGCCTTCGGCCTCACCCACGCGCGTAAAGATATCCCAGGCGTTAAGTCCCACTTGCATAGCTTGAGGATCCGCAAGCCCAATATCTTCAGTAGCGATCGCAAGCAGCCGTCTTGCTACATACAGAGGATCACCGCCAGCCTCTAAGATACGTGAATACCAATACAAAGCAGCATCAGGGGCACTACCGCGTACTGACTTATGGAAAGCAGAGATGAGATCGTAGTAGGCATCACCGCCTTTATCGTAACTAATGAGGCGACGACCTGCGACTGCTCCTACCATGGCATAAGTAATGACATTACGCCCATCAGGTAATGGAGAGGCGTCATCAGCAAGCATCTCTAAGGTTGTTAGTAAGTTACGTCCATCGCCATCACATAGCTGAATGAGCGCATTACGTACGCGATCATCAAAAGTAAGGTTCTCTTTTTTAAGACCATGCTCTGAGCTTAATGCCAAATCAATAAGGTCTGAAAGCTCTTTTTCACTAAGCTTTTTGAGGACATACACGCGAGCACGTGACAAGAGCGCTGAGTTAACTTGGAATGATGGGTTTTCAGTAGTAGCGCCAATAAATATGACGGTACCATTCTCAATATGCGGCAAGAAAGCATCTTGCTGAGCTTTATTAAAACGATGCACCTCATCGACAAAGAGCATGGTACGTATACCACGGCGGCGGCGATCTTTAGCTCGTTCTACAGCCTCGCGTATATCCTTGATACCTGCAGCTACAGCTGAGATTTCTTCTAGTACGGCATGAGAGCTATTAGCGATGATATGAGCCAAGGTAGTTTTACCTACACCTGGTGGTCCCCAAAAGATCATGGAGTAGCACTGTCCACGCTCAAGAGCGCGACGCAGTGGCTTACCAGGACCAATTAAATGACTTTGGCCAATGTACTCATCTAAATTTCGTGGTCTTAAACGCGCTGCTAGTGGGGCAAAAGGATCATAGGCTGCATCTTTATCCACCATTGCACTAGTAGCAACAGCACCTGCGCTATCTTTTTCAGACGCTATTTCGCTCATACCAGCGCCACTGCCATTAGTCACAGTAAACTCAGGTATAGAGACTTTAGCACTACTAGTTGATGAGCCTTTAAATGCAGAGCTATTGCTATCTGACTCTCTGAGGTCATCATCTAGAGCACCAAGAAAAGAGTCCTTGAGAGAATCCATTGCGAAACCTATTCATCCTAAAAAAATGACCACTGCCCATGGCTTTGACCATGGGACTCATGCCTATTAAGGATAGGCTAATCTAGCAGCACTACCACATCACTTACTCAAGTGCTGCAGCTTAGCTCTTGAGCGTTGAAGCTTAGAGTACTTACAGCGCCCGCGCATCAGCAATTACAGCGCATCGGCATAAACAATTGCAGCCCCGTGCATCAGCAATTGCAGCGCATCGGCATAAACAATTGCAGCCCCGTGCATCAGCAATTGCAGCGCTTCGGATAAACAATTGCAGCGCCCGCGCATCAGCAAGATGACAATTGATGAGTATCTCTTGCTTTGTTTTGACGGGATCTTAACGCTGATCGTCTACCTCAACGTCTTTTGGCAGCTTGAAATCAAACTTCTCATCGGCAGCATTTGCTGACTGCTTGGTGAAAAGATAGAAGTTAGTGTTGCCATCATCCATGCGTAAGGTTAAAGACTCAAGCAATTGTACTGAGCCTTTGCTTTTGGCCTCAGGAACAAAAGAGATGGTCAGACTTTGAATATCACTACCTGAAACAGGAGTTAAGGTAAAACGATCGCCATCGCGGGTGACATTGTAATCGTTCCAAACACTCTCATCGTTGCCAGAAAGGAGCATCATTGGATTGGAGCTAATGGCAGTTGTAGAGAAGATAGATACCTGATTTACGACCTCATCGTAAAAGTAGATATCCTTATCCTTAGTGTAGAGTACGGTGACATCAGGTGAGTCGGTGTACATGATGAAGCTATGTGGGCGTTTTAAGTACAGCTCACCACTACCATCAGCAATTAAACCACCATTACCATCGCTAAGCTCTTGTCGAAACTTGGCTGAAAATGCACTTAACTTTGAGAGCATATCTTTAAGATCTTGCTTAGCTTGCTCAGCATTTACTGCGGCAGCTGCCTTGGCAGCATATGCGTTTTGAATGGATACAGGAGCTGCAAGACAAACTGCAGCACCAACAACAGCGGCTAAAGCCATAGTACGAATCGATGTCATAATCATAATTAGCGCACGTCCTAGCATTGATATGACAGACAGCGCCTACCTCATTTAGTTCGCTTAAGAAAAATTAAGTGTTTTTATTAGCTTTGGTCTTTTGCAGCTAATACTTGCTATCACATGGGTAGTCCATAGCGTTCATATGCTAAGACCCCATCATAAAAGATAATCACCAAGTGCTTAAGATGCCATTGTACACAAGATATACCTAGCAAAAGCTTAGCACATTCACTTTAGCCTCATAACAAAAAACCCGGACAAGGATGTACACCTCTAATCCGGGTTTTATAAAAAATAGCACTACTGATGTAATGCGCTAGTTCACTCTTGAATTAGTCGATAATGCCCTCAAGCACTAATTGACGTAAGAGCTTCTTAGCGCGTGGGTAACCAATTGACAGACAGCTTTGTAAGTCTGAAACAGTTGGAGCTTTACCTAACTCACGGACTAACTCTACAGCCTTATCAAACTTCTCATCGAGCTTCTGAGGCTTCTCATCAGCGCTTTCCTCAACAGGCTCTTCAGGTACTGCAATAACATCCTCAAGATACTCTGGAGCACCAGCATACTCGCGCCAAGCATCAACCACAGCCTTAACGTCGTCGTTGCTAGTGAAGGCACCGTGAGCACGTGTTGCAGTACTTGAGCCGGTGAACTTGTAGAGCATATCGCCGTTACCAAGCAGACACTCAGCACCCTTCTCATCGAGCACAATAGTTGAGTCGATACGGTTTTGCACGGTAAAGGCCACACGTGATGGGAAGTTAGCCTTAATCATGCCGGTAACAACCTCTGAGCGAGGAGTCTGGGTTACGAGTACTAAGTGAATACCTGCAGCACGAGACTTGGCACTTAAACGTGCAATCAGGCTTTCTGGAGTACCATCCTTATCCTTCTTGCGACCGCTTTGTGCCATCAGGTCAGCAAACTCTTCAACCACAACTACAATCCATGGCAGCGGCTCAAGAGCAGTTGGGTGACCACCCATTTCAGCAGTCCATAAAGGATCAGGAACGGAGCGACCCTTGGCAGCCTCATCACGAATCAGATCGTTGTACTCAGCAAGCTTTCTTACGCCTAATAAGCTCATTAACTTGAAGCGGCGCTCCATTTCATCAACACACCAATTCAGCGCAATTGGAGTCTTCTCAGCTACATCAGTAATTACAGGAGTAATTAAGTGTGGCAGATCCTTGTAAATGGAGAACTCAAGCTGCTTAGGATCCACTAATATGAGTCTTAACTCAGCTGGGGATCTCTTGAGCAACATGGAAATGAGCATGGTGTTAAGACCTGCTGACTTACCAGAGCCAGTGGTACCAGCCACGAGTAAGTGAGGGCTTTCAGCCATATCCTTAACCACAGGATTACCCACTACCGATGCGCCTAAGCACATTGGCAGTACTGCCTTTGTCTCTTCAAACTCACGAGAAGAGGCCATATCAGCTAAGGTAATAAACTGTCTTTGATGGTTTGGTACCTCAAGACCTACGTATGAAGAGCCATCAATAATTGGCACCACACGTACATTAGGCACTAAAAGATTACGGCACAGCTCAGTTTCAATTGATGAAATGGCGCTACTCTTAACACCTGGTGACAGCTCTAAATCAAAGCGAGTAATAACCGGGCCAGTTAAGTAGTCAGCAACTTGTGCCTTAACGCCGTAAGAGGCTAAGACCTCATTAATACGCTCTGCAGTCTTTTCAAGTTCCTCAGGTGGAATCTCTACCTTGCTGCCAGAACGAGCCAGTAAATCTAAAGATGGACGCCAAGAGTCATAGCGACGACGTGGCACAGTGCATAAAGCCTTAGAGCCTGTATCTTCAAAGCTTGCAACTGGAGCTTGGGTTACACCTGCCATATAAGATGGCAGATTAGAGCTCGAGCTATTGTGAGCACCCATAAAGGCATTGCCAGCCTCGGACATATTATTGCCCTGGTAGCCATTTACCCCAACGTTCTGATTTAAATGACCGGCATTGTCAGCATGCTGCTCATGGCCTGCATGATCTACGCTCTGTGTATGCTCTTGGCTAGCAAACTGCTGAGGCTGCTCATAGTTATTTAAAGCATTCTCCTGAGCGCTCTCATAGTTATGCTGGTCATAACTCTCTTGAGCTACATCCTCAGCTTGATGGTTATCCATTGCCTGAGCATCGCCCTGGGCAAATGGAGCCATAGCATTAGCTTGAGGGTTCATAGCCATGTTATTACCATACATCATGCCCTGCTGCATACCTTGCTGCATAGCATTGTTTGCCATCATGCCCATCTGATTCATCATCGGCATGCCATTAGGCATCATTGGGACAAATTGACCATTTGGTAGCTGCATGTACTGACCCATTGGGCCTACACCCATTTGGCCCATAGCAGCCATATTTGGCATCATGCCCTGGCCATTAGCAGGGTACATCATGCCATTTGGCATTACCTGTACATACTGACCATTTGGCAGCTGCATGATTTGACCGTTTGGAGCCATACCAGGCATGGATTGCATTGGCATACCATTTTGATTCATACCCTGCATCTGCTGCATTGGCATGTTAGGCATACCCTGATAGCCCTGACCCATCATATTTGTCATGGAGCTATTATCAGCCTGTTGCTGCTCATTTACAGAAGTGGCATTGTTCTCATAGCTCTCATCAGCGCTATTGTCATCGGACTCAGACTCATTGTCATAAACATCCTCATCATCTTCTGAGGAAATAAATGAGTTGAGGTCAGCAAGCTCTTGCTTGCCATTTGACTGACTTGCGCCAAAGCCTGCAGCTACATGATTGTCTGACTCTTGTTGCTCTCTTGGTCCAAAGCCAGCTTGACGCTGTGACTTGCCTGAGACAATATCGGAGCCAAACTCATCATCAATATCGAACTTGCCAAATAGAGAGTCGTCGTGGGCGCTATTGAAGACATTAGAGCTATCGGAGCTGCCAAAAGAGTCTTCAATCTCAACATCATCCTCAGCATTATCAAACTGGCTGAAGTTAAAGCCACGAGTAATGTCGGCACGATGATTGTTTGCACTGCCACCAAAGGCTTGATCATCAATTGGCTCTTCTTGGCCAAAAGCTGGTAAATCATTGTGCAGAGCGGCCTCACGAGCAGCTTGCTCTTGGGCTAATCGTTGAGCCTCAGCCTGAGCTGCAGCTTCACGTGCGGCGATCTCAGCTGCTTCACGTGCGGCGATCTCAGCCGCCTCACGTTCTGCCTGCTCTGCTGCTTCACGTGCAGCTTGTTCGGCAGCTTCGCGTGCCGCCTGCTCTGCTGCCTCGCGTTCGGCTTGCTCGGCTGCTTCACGTGCTGCCATCTCTGCTGCCTCGCGTGCGGCTTGTTCGGCAGCCTCGCGTTCAGCCTTAGCAGCTGCTTGCTGTGCATCATCATCACGCAATGAGTGACGTACCTTGGCACTTTCCTCGCCTGGCATTGGAATAAAGGCTGAGCTTAAACCACCAACCTCAAAGCTCTTCACATTATCAAAGGAGATAATGTTGTCATTGTGCTCGCTGTTATCGACTGGAGCTGTTGGCTGTTCGTCTAACTTACTCTCTTCACTAAAGATGTGATCAGATGAGCCCTTGTCAGACTTATTAAAGCGGCTAAAGTCAAAGCTTGAGCTGGCCTTCTTTTGAACATGACCAGAGACAAACTCGCTAAAGTCATCCTCATCAGAGTCGCTAGTCTGACTTAAATCAACATTAACAGCACCTGCCTTGTGGCCATCAGAGAAGTCATAAGCATGCTCTGGCTCAAAGCTATCGGTATCAGAGTTCTCTTGCTTATCTAAATCTAAAGCACTATCACTTTCATGAGCGAGCTTTACACCTGCAGCAGCGCTGTCAATCTCGCTAGCTAAAGAACTTAAAGCCTTTAATACATCAGCCTTATCTGGAGCGGCGGCTGCACTTGCAGCAAGAGCAGCATCATTGGCACTCTTTGCATCTAAAGATACGGCTGCGGTAGCTGCACTTGAAGCAGCGCTATCGGCAACCGGAGCGGCATCAACGCTTACTCCTTCATCCTTATTTGCATCAGCATTAGCCTCGTCGCTAGAGGTGCTTGGGGCTTCAACTGGAGCTGGAGCTATCTGACGAGTGATTACAGTACGAGTAATGACAGTGGAGACACGGCCATCATCTTCTTCACTCTTATCCTCATCCTTAGCCTTGGCCTCATCTTTTGAGCTTGACTGCTCATCTTCGGCCTTATCCTCAGCTACACTCTTGTCTGAATCGGCTGCTTGCTCTATCTCTTCTTGGGCATGCTTCTCTTGAGCCTTGGCCTCTTCTTCTTGAGACTGCTTAGCTAAACGCTCTTTTTCTAAACGCTCTTGCTCAGCCTTGGCTGCGGCACGTGCAGCCTGAGCTGCAGCAAATTCTTTACGAGTATCACGAATGATAGTGCCAGGGCCCTTATCCTCCTCATCATCTTTCTCCTCAGGTTTGCTGTCTTCATCAACAACACCTGGAGTGATGTACTTAGGAGCTTCGCCCTTAGCCTTCTCGATACCATCGGCGTAAGTGCCAATATAGTGAGGGCCGTCATCTTCCTCACTCTTAAGATCAGCACTAGCCTCTTGAGCAGCCTGAGCCTCGGCCGCTTCTTGCTCAGCCTTAGCCTTTGCTTCAGCCTCTTCACGCTCAGCACGCTCTTTTTCTTCACGAGCCTTCTTCTGAGCCTCTAATTGAGCAGCAAAGACCTTAGGATCGGTACGCTGAACGATGGTATGAACCACACCCTCTTCTTTCTCCGCGTTATCCTTGGCCTCTTCTTTATCATCCTGAGACTTAGCACTTTCCTTAGCTGGATCCTCATCAAAGTGCTTAGCGGCATAAGTGCCATAACCATATGGGCGGTCTTCACTAATGTCACTTTGAGCAGAGCTATCTTGTGCATCGCCCTTGTCAGCTTCGCTCTTTGGTGAAGCAGCTTGTTCTTGAGATTGCTCTTGGTCTTTTGCTTTTAAGCGCTCTTGGGCAATTGCGTATGGATCGCCAGATGACTTTACCTTGGATACATCAGCTAAAACTACCTTACGCAGATTCTCGTTAATCGCCTCGCGCTCTTCATTGCTCAGTTCCTGCTCATCAGCTGCTTCTGCCTTACCATCGGCAGCTTTGAGCTGAGCTGTTGCAGACTGATTACCAGCTGCTAAAGCACCCTTAAGAGCAGAGCTTAAACCGCTCATAGCATTATCAATAGCTGCAGTAGCTGCAGAAGAAGCAGCTAAAGCTGCGCCAGTGGCTGCTGCAGCAGCTGGAATAGCTGCGCCTGCTGCTGCGGCAGGAGCACCAACACTGGCAGCTGCAGGAATAGCATCACTAGAAGCTAAAGCAGCACTAGTAGCTACTTGGGATACTGAACTTGCAATATCATCAGCAGCAGAGAGGTCTGAGCCTTCATCAGATGCAACAGAGCGTACAGCTGCAGCTAAAGCAGCACCTTGCTCACTCTCATCTGAAGATAACATGTTATTTCTAATATCAACGGCAGGGGCGGCCTCATTATTTACATCAGCAACCTCACTGCCCTGATCAAGCATGGCTTCACTATCAGTTTCACCAGGAATTGGCATTGGAGGTACGAGATCTTCTTGCTCATAAGACTGCTCCATAAAAGCATCATCTTGTGAACGCAGATTAGATCTAGTGCTACCTACATTTTCATCAGCTGCAGCTGACTCACCCTGCTCGTAACCATGCAAAGCTTGCTCGTAACCCTGAGCTCCCTGCTCCTGAGCATACTGTTGTGAGTCACTAGCTTGTGCCTCATAGTAAGCATCGCTTTGAGCATTGCCCTCTTGGTCATATCCTTGCTGAGCATCATTCTGATAAGGCATAGAGTTTTGAGCTGGGTAAGCAGCATCATTACCTGGGTAATTGTCCTCAGACTGATAAGCGCTGTCTTGAGCTTGGTAAGCAGCATCATCACCGAGGTAATTGTCCTCAGAGTGGAACTCACCATCTTGTGCCTGGTAAGAACCATCTGCTTGAAGGGCACCATCGCCCATTGTATCGTCGGATGTCTGCTCATTATTGATGCTAGACATTACACCAGCAAAGAAGTCAGGAGCGCCGCCCTGTGCACCTTGAGCTGCCATATCATCGCCAAAGACTGGCTCAATGCCGCCCTGAGCACCTTCTTGCATGCTGTTGCTAAAGTCATACTTAGAGGTATCAATCTCATCAGGATCTGAGTCGTACTCGCTAGTAAAGGCGTTTGGTTGCTCCATGAGCTCTTGCTCAGTAAGAGGCTGCTCTTCGTTGGTATCGGTATAAATATCCTCAAGCTCGCCGTCAGCAACAATATCGGATAACTCGTCGCTAGCATGTGCATCTGTTGCCATGGCTGCGCCTACAGAAAGGGCTGCAACAGTACCTGCACCAGTTAAGGCAGGATCTAAAGAAACATTGTCGGTATCGGTAATCTCAGTACGCTTCTTGGTCTTTTCGCTGCCAGATGGCACCACCTTGAAGAACAACTCACCAATGCGCTCAAACAAAGCAAACGGAGTACTACCTGACATAAAGGCAATACCGCTTATCATCACTAAACCAAAAGTTAAAACAGTGAGGATATTTGGAACAAAGAGGTCAAAGAAGATATTGAGCATGTCGCCAAGCAAGCCACCTGCACCGGTGGAGCCTAAATCGGCAAAGCGAGAGAGAATACCTGCAGCGCCAATTAACACGCAGTTAAAACCTAAGATACGTAGACCTGCTTTGTAAAAATCAGCACGCCATATGTCTACAGGCTTTAATAAAATGAAATAGCCCACATAGACAATAGCAAAACAAAACAGATAGCTAAGAGCGCCAAAATGCTCGAAGAAAAAGCTGGCTACTGAGGAGTCGGAATCGCCATAACCTGCAGTGTCTACCTTGCCTACAATGAGCTCACCACTCAAACGAGCAGAAGAGCCACTTTGGAAGTCTAAACAGAAATAGACACATAATAAGCTCAGTCCAACACTTAACATGAACAGCACTTTGCGTAGTGGACTACGCTGAGCACCCTTCTCATGCGCCCCTTGTGAAGCAGCCATACTTCAATCTCCTATCCGATACCTTTGTCATACCGTTATCTAAGCTTTACAAGCTGCAACTAAAAAGCACTGTACTTTAGAGCCAGAAAAGTAGCTTGTATTTCTTAGACTTGGCATCACCACTAAGATACAAAACGCTTAGGCATGCGCTTTATTGCATAAGACGCATGCCTAAACCTTTTAACAAAAATCCATGAAAAAAAACTTTAGGCAAAGTAATGCCCTAAAGCTTTTTCTGAAACTGAAAAGTATACGGCATCCTAGACTCTTTAGAAAGAACAAAGACACCGTAAAAGTCAGCATCCGCCCACAACTTTGCAAACAAATTTCAAGATTATGTAAAAAGTCACTTATCAAGCGACATGGCTTTTAATCTTGCAACATAAACAACGCCCGTAACACTACATGTAGAAAGCAACCTACACATCTCAATTTGCACTCACGGATAGCAGTAGTGAACTTACTTAAACTTTCGTGCTCATAAGTCTTTTCTGATGGCTTAATAAACATGAATTTGCCTTTCAAGTGCTAAAGGCAAAAGTTACCCACAAGATATAGTGATGCGTGGTTAAAGGAATGTTTACTCTTAGTAAAGAAATGACGCTACATGCCCTGATGGAAATATGAAAAGTTGTGTAATTTTTAAAAATTTTTGGTAAAAACACATTAGAACACGTCGATTTTTATGAAAAACTTACGAAAAATCTGTTTTTAGTGTCGAATCTTGATAAACTCAGAAAGTTACCTTTTTATTAATTGCGTAACACTAAGCTTTGACGCTCTAATGTTCATAGCTGCACTGTGCTTGCATTAAGCATCAAACTGCAGTCCTCTTGTAAGGCAAGCTTATTTTCAAGCTACAGTTTGAAAAGAGCATTTATTTAGATAACTTGCTCTAATGATTGCTTTAATGCCTATGTTTGTTTTGCATCTTCGAATCACGGCATCTACTTAAGAGTCGTTATGCGCTTGTATATCAACTTTTAGCTGCAAAGCGCTGTAGCTTTGCATCAAATATTTAACAGCTTAGGCAAATGTGCGCTAAACTATTAAGGTTGATATGCTTTTTCAAACTAGTTAGATACCAATGTGGTTTTAATTCTAAAACTTAAGCACTGGTACAAAAGCTAGAGTGGCAACCTGATCATTGCGTTTGCTAATGACCGCTTGCATGCTGTATCCGAGGTTTAGCTTTGTATAAAGCTAAGCATTTACTCAACACACGGCTCATTAAGGTCAGCTTTAATGATGACTTTAATCATGCCTATCGCAAGCTTAGCCTTGATAGTTTGTTGATGTAGCTTAGGTATACAGTGCAGTAAGTAGAGTTGCTATCGCTTGTTCACACTCATGCGATACCCGCTCTTACATGCTGCTATTGGGTAGATTACTGTTTCGCTCAAAGGGATCTGAAGTGTTAGACTTTTTAATCTCCTTCTTTACTGACTATGGCTACATGGCCGTATTTGGCATCTTAATTCTTTGTGGCTTTGGTCTCCCTGTCCCTGAAGATATTACCTTAGTATCTGGTGGTGTTATTGCAGGTCTGGATTTAGCAAATCCTCATACCATGGTGATTGTTGGTCTTGCCGGTGTGTTAATTGGCGATAGCACTATGTTTATTGCCGGACGAGTGTTTGGTTATCGTATCCAACGTATTCGCACCTTTAGAAAGATCTTATCCCCACGCCGCTTCTCCCATATTCAAAGAAAGTTTAAACAATACGGCCTTTCCTTATTATTCATTGCCCGTTTCTTACCTGGCTTAAGATCCCCAATCTTCCTCGTTGCCGGTATGAGCCGCCGTATCCCATATCTTACCTTTCTATTAATTGACGGCTTTGCCGCAATAATCTCTGTACCAGTATGGGTCTATCTTGGTTACTTCTTTGCTGATAACTTAGATCTGTTAATGCAGTACGTAAAAGACGTACAGACTATGATCTATGCAGCTCTCTTCTTAGTATTTGCTGTAGTTCTCATCATTTACTTAAAGAAGCGTTTCCACTCTAAGATGTCAAAGTTTTCTGATGACTCTAACTGCAATTGCGAGCCTACTACTCCAATTACCCGTGAGCAGGCTGCAAAGATTGTAAAAGGCGAGTCTTTATGCGAGTGCACTGGACAAGAGGCTGCTAAGCAAGCTGCCAAGCAAGACTCTACAACTTCAACACAAAGTGCAGCTAAAAGCGCTGCAGCTGAAGACGAGCTTGAGCATAAAGAGGCAGACAAAGTAGAAAAGAACTTTGCCTCAATTGGCACTCCTAAGAAAGTGCAGCTAAACAAAAAGCCTAACTAAGTTTACGCACTAACGTGAACATTGAAAAAGCCGGCTCATGCCGGCTTTTTCATATCTACCTCAACTACAAATCAAAAGCCCCCATCCCTTGCCATCCGCAGCACTTAATCTCAGGCCCACATCCGTTGTCATCAGCCGCATATACCTATCCATTGGTATCGGCTGCTGTTAATCTCACGCCCAATCCAATGCCATCAGCAGCACTTAATCTCGCGCCACAGAAGTGCTTAGCTCGTTTCACCCAAACTGCACTCAACAATTAACGTTAAGGTTTACAAATTTCATCTAGGCCGCATACACACTATCTTTAACAGGTCTCAAGCGAACTTTTCGCTTATTTTGGCTATTAGCACCTTTTTTGATCACAAAACAAAAGAGCTAGCATTTACGAGTCAAATCCGCACCATCTTGGTGATACTTTTTGATCATGTGGTATCATTAGCCCCGCTTCTTAAGCCTCTTTGATGGCTTATGTAAGAACTTCTAAGACGCATCAGTGTTAAGCATCTTGTTTACCTTAAGCGTCTAAACTTCGCTAAATTTCGGAACTACCCATACCTTTTGCAATCAGTACTTAACTGATGCGGGTGAAAGGCGCAGCATAAGGGGCACTAATGCCATCGAGTCGATGGATAGTGCATGAGGTCTTGTTCCTGTTTGTGACATGGTTGTATCTTCATCTTTGTAAAAACTCCTATCAAAGAGCCTTCTACGTTTCTCTTCAATACGTAGTCTTTGCGTACATGAATTAAGTTACGTTTAAACCAAACGTAGCACTGTTTATGTCACCTGCTCGATAGACTTTTTACTACCTAAAAATTGTGAAATAGAGAAGATCGCCTAACAAATCTAGGAAAGCTTACTTATGACAATGGATCAGATTACTGAAATAGTCCGTGATATTAACTCTATCTTATGGGGACCTTGGTGCCTTATTCCTATCTTAGTTGGTACCGGTATCTTCTTTACTTTTAAGACCCGCTTTGTTCAAGTAAGACAATTTGGTCGTGCCTTTAGACACGTGTTTGGCAACTTCTCCTTTAGTGGAGAGAAGGCCGGTCAACATGGTATGACCTCATTCCAGTCTTTAGCTACCTCTATTGCTGCACAAGTTGGTACTGGTAACCTAGCTGGTGTGGCTACTGCTATGGTGATGGGCGGCCCAGGCGCTATCTTCTGGATGTGGGTTGCTGCATTCTTTGGTATGGCTACTATCTTTGCTGAGGCTGTACTAGCACAGGTTTACCGTACTCGTGACGGTCAAGGTCATATCACCGGCGGTCCTTCTTACTACATCTATAAAGGCTTAGGCTTAAAGTCCTTATCCATCATCTTCGCCATCCTCATCATTGTTGCTTTAGGCTTTATCGGCAACATGGTGCAGGCAAACTCCATTACTACAGCTTTCTCTAGCGCATTTAACGTACCAAACTGGTTCTCCGGCATGATCTTAATCTGTCTTGCTGGTTTTATCTTCATCGGCGGTATTAAGCGTATTGCTTCCTTTGCCGAGAAGATTGTTCCTTTCATGGCAGGTGTATACGTTCTTGGCGCTGTTTACATCATGCTCATAAACTATGACATGGTGCTGCCTGCATTTAAGGCCATTATCATTGGTGCATTTAATCCTGAGGCAGCAACTGGTGGTGTTATCGGTGCTTCGATTAAAGAAGCTATCCGCTATGGTGTAGCTCGTGGTCTGTTCTCTAACGAAGCTGGTATGGGTTCTACCCCTCACGCTCACGCAGTTGCTCGTGTAAAGCACCCAGCTGAGCAGGGCTTAGCCGCTATTATCGGCCTTACCATTGATACCTTCATCGTGCTCAACGCTACTGCCTTAGTAATCTTAGTTACTGGCTCTCTTGATGGCACTACCACTGGTATCGTGTTAACCCAGACTGCCTTCATTAAAGGCATGGGTGAGGCAGGTGCAGGCTTTGTGGCCGTGTGTCTGTTCTTTGCGGCCTTTACCACCATTATTGGATGGTACTTCTTTGCAGCCCAAAACTTCAAATACATCTTCGGCTATCGCAACCTCAATATGTTCTCAGTTCTAGTACTGTGCTTCTTATTAATGGGCTCATTCTTAGAAGTAGACTTAGTGTGGGAGCTTGCCGACATGTTTAACGGCCTCATGGTAATCCCTAACATTCTGGCTGTTATCGGTCTTTATAAGTTAGTAACTCGTGCGGTCTCTGACTACGACGATAAGTACTTAAAGGGTGTACGTCCATTATTTGGTCCATCTGAAGTACTCACTAACCGCTTTGCCAACCTGCAGGCTGTAATGCGTCGTGCTATGTCAAAAGACTACATCGAAGAGAAGAACGATCGCAACGACTAATTAAGTACTCTCTCATTCATAAGCGCAATCACTGCGCATACAAAAGCCGCTTTTATAGCGGCTTTTGTATTTGTACAATGAAGCTAGACCATTTGTTAAGCAACTGCAGCTATAGTATGGAAGTATGCTGCAGTGGTTTAGTTCTTTTGCAACAGCAACCCTGACCTTTTAGCTTGGCAGTAACTCTGTTTTTTTGGACGGTAACGATTAGGTTCTTTTCGGGCGCTATCTACATCTTGCGTTAGGCATCGCGGAGGGCATCATGGATTTTGAAATTACTAGTGAAGGTGAGCTCATCAAATATCATGGCAAAGGTGGTGATGTTGTAATCCCCGAGGGCGTTAAGTTTTTAGCTAAGCGTGATGTCTTTAGCTCCAAAACTAGAATTAAGAGCATCTTTCTGCCTAAAAGCTTCATTGGCCATCACTACAGTCCGTATTATTATCGCTATGTCTTTGAATGGTCTGAAAAAGAGCAAAAGGTCGTAAAAAGATATTATGATGAAGGCCGAACCGATCTAAGTGCGCAGCATAATAATCTTTATGCCTACCTGTGCCACATGCAATTGCCCTATCTTATAAGCTACAAAGTCCATGAGGATAACGTAGTTTACTCGGTGCGTGATGGACTTTTGTATTCTAAAGATAAGCGCTACTTGTTAGGCGTTCCATCTAAGAGTACAGCCAATATTGTTTTTGAAGATGCAGAATGCAATATCAGCTACGCTGCAGTTCAATACCTTAAGACTAAGGTTATCAAAGCTGAGTTTCATGGCGATTTTCTTTCTACTAAAACTGTTTATTGCGCCAAGGAGCTTCAGAACAAAACTGTGGCTCTTTATCTTCCTAATGTCACACGCGTCGATAAATACCTTAGAGAAAAAGAAGTCTATGAGGACGCCCCTCCTGCCATACTGATCGCGCCAAAGCTTAACTTAGATGAGGTTAAGAATTATGTTTCAAGACAAGTAGCCTTAGGCTATTGCCTTGAGCCTCAACTCTTTGATGAGGTCCAAGCTCACAAGTGCCAAGAAGTCTTAGCAGAAGAAGAGGTTTTTCTGCACAAATACGCTCTTGGCCATAAGCTATCTAATGTTGTGGATGCATACAAAAGCATATGGGACAAATGGCTCTTAAAAGACCGCCCATTAAGTTGCGAAGAGGATGCATGTAGATATCTGTTCGATGCAGTTATATATGGAACTGACGAGCAAGTTCGTACTACCCTTGATACCTTAGATTACGACTTTTGGGGCCGACACAAGGAATATGGCCACAGAGCAAACTATAACGGAGCACAGATCTTAGCTGTAGCCTGTCGTTACGGTGGCGTCAATAAGCTAAAAGCCCTGCTTGATACGCAGAAGTTTTGTAGTGCTAAAACCAAAGAAGCTCCGGTTACGAGCATCGAATATTTTCTCAATACGAGGCTGTATTTATTTTGCTCTGGCTATCCACATTTTTGCTCATATGACGTGTCTAAAGATCTCGCAGTAACAGAGAAGGACGAGCTTAGAGATCGCCATCCTTTAAGCGAGGAGCAGCGTATTGACTGTATACAACTGCTGATTCAAAGATTCATACTCGATAAGGCAAAACTAAGCATACTGTGTTTCTTTGCCTTGATGGAAGGAGAGCAAAAGATCGCGTCTTTCATGCGCACTAAAGGAGCTGTATTTACTGATTTCTACAGCTATGTGGATGGGCATCTTCCTTATTACGATTATGAAAAAGCCGTCAAATACAGCATACAGACCCAAAATAATGGCCTTTCTCAATTAGTAGGCTACTTACGCGAGGATAATGCCAAGATTCGCCTCTCTGAGCGTATTCTTACTAACTTACTTACTGAGCACTCTGATCTTTTGTTTGAGATCTTTGACTGTTTAGAAATAGCCCCAGCAGTGATGTCCTCTCTTATTTCTAAATGTATTACCAAAAACTTAGGATCATTATTAATTGAGTTCATTAAGCGTGGCAAGATTAAAACTAAGGCATCACTTGAGCGTTACATCGATCTATCCACATCTAATAAGGCTAGTGAGATCACGGCTATTTTGCTTGAATACAAGAACACTACGTTTGATATCAAGCGCAGCAAACGCGCATCGCTAAGATTATAGCTTTGAAAACAAAAAGACCGCCTCAGATCATAAGATCTCAGACGGCCTTTTAGAGCTTTATCTTAGAAGGACTGAGCCACCGCATCGGTGCTGTTCTATAGCTTTAGCCTAGAAAAACTAGGCTACGGCATCGGTGCTGTTTTAGAGCTTTATACGAGAAAGCCTCGGCTACGGCCTTAGCGCTGCCTTGCAGCTTGCGCCTAGAAGGATTGGGCTACAGCCTCAGAGCTGTTTTGGAGCTCAAACGATGAGTTTTTAGTGTAGGTTAAAACTCGATCGTGCTTGTCGATGAGTGTAGAGCGGTGGCCTACTGACACAATCACTGTATCTTTGAGCTCTTGCTTTAAGACGTCATAAACAAGTGACTCACTCTTTTCATCCATAGCCGAGCTTGCCTCATCTAAGAAAAGAATGTCTGGCTTATTGAGCAAGGCACGCACGATAGCAACTCGCTGCTGCTCGCCTAAAGAGAGGATATGATTCCATGTATCCACCTCATCTAAGTGCGCAATCAGATGCTCTAAACCTAAGAGCTTGAAGTACATTTCGGTCTTACCTTCTGTCTCAGGAACACTTGGGTAGGACGCAGCAAGACGCAAGGAGCCTTGAGGTAAATAAGGCTTTTGGCTTAAGAATAAGCAACTTGAGTCTTTAATGTAATGCACTTCACCATCAGCATAAGGCCAAATACCAGCCACAGCCTTTAATAATGTGGACTTACCGCAGCCTGATGGACCACGAATTAACAGTGACTCACCTGAGCTTAAGCTTAAGTTGAGCTTATCGAGCAGAAGCACATGACGTGGGCTATTAACGGTTAAGTTCTTAATCTCGATCTTGTCGCTATCACGCTCAACCTTTAAGCACTTAAGCTTTTCAGCCTCTTCAATAGAGATGTAGAACAAGGATAAACGGTCAACAACAGACTTCCATGAGGCCCATGCAGTGAAGTTAGAAACTAAGGTAGATAGCGAATCCTGAACCCGACCAAAAGCAGAACTAATCTGCATAATCGAACCCATGGTAATGATCTTGGCAAAGTAGAGCGGTGCAGAGATCAGCATTGGGAAGATCACCGCAGTCTGAGCATAACCTAAGGTTAAGAAGCCTAAGCGCTTGGTGCAGACAATCAGCTTGATATAGTTAGTAACTAAATCACCAAAGCTGTGACGTAAGTACTTATTCTCTTCCTCTTCACCCTTGTACATAGAGATAGACTCGCTATTCTCACGTACACGAATCAAAGAGAAACGGAAATCAGCTTCATAACGCTGTTGTCTGAAGTTGAGCTTAACTAATGGCTTACCTAAATAGAAGGTTAAGGCAGTACCGATGACGGCATAGAGCAAGGCTAAATAGCACATATAGCCATCAGGCAAAGAGAGCTCATAGCCTAAGACGGTGATATCTACAGCTGAGGATAAATTCCACAGCACAATACCGAAAGTAACCATCATGGCTAAATCAGTTGCAGTACCTAAGATCAAACCAATAGTTGAAGAAACAAAGAGATTGAGATCTTCAGCGATACGCTGATCAGGGTTATCAGTCTTTTTGTCAGTTAACTGCAGCTTGTAGTAATTATCATTGCTCAGCCAACGATCCATAGTCTTACCGGTAAGCCACTTACGCCAATTGATCGAAAGACACGACTTTAAATAAGCGTTATAGACTGTAACCAACACGTGAATCGATGCCAAGGTAGCAAAGACTACAAGCTTTTGCTTAAAGCCGTCGATATCGTAGTTTTGAATGGTATCCCAGAAGTCTTTGTACCAAGTGTTGATAGAGGTAGCGATATAGACAGAGCCACCTGTGAGCGAAATGATACACACTAAGTAGAACCATGACTTCATAGAGTCACGGCAACCCCAATAGCTCACTAACATACGCCAGAAAGCTATTAAAGTTATCTTCAGTGGCAAACTATCAGTACCATAGCCTTGGCTCTTTTGAGCAGCACTTGCAGTATTTGCTTCGCTATTGGCACTAGCACTTACTTTTGAATCTAGCTTTTCAGGAGACTCACCCATCGAGACTCTCTCCAACTAAGAAGGTTACAAGACCAGCGAATGGTCCATAAAAACGGATATGTTCTGTTTGAGGAAATCTATTGTGCCACAACAAAGATAGTTACACCTTAGATGTGCCCTCAAAAAACCAGTTCTTTCGCAGTACACAGCAGAATGCCCAGTTCTTTCGCACTACACAGCAAAATGCCCTGTTCTTTCGCACTACACGGCAAAATGCCCAGTTTTTTAGTACGACATAGAAAAAAGCCGCGCTCAACGGCGCGGCATGTAAGGTGAGAAAGGCTCACCTAAATAACCAATCGAACGTTATGATTAAATCTGTGGTGGCAGTTTAAAGAGCTTTTCTAAGTAGCAAGCAACACCATCATCTAAGTAGTTGAAGGTATGATACTTAGCCACTGCCTTAAGCTTAGGCATAGCGTTACTTACTGCTACACCAACACCAGCCTCAGCCACCATCTCAATATCATTCTCAGCATCACCAAAGGCGGCTACATTATCTAGGGTGATATTAAGAATCTTACACAGCTTAGCTAAGGTAGTGCCCTTGTTGCAGCCCTTGATCATAAACTCGAGGAAGTTTGGATGAGTGCGGGCAATAGTAAAACGCTCTCCAAAGTCTGCAGGGAGTGACTCTCTCATGCGATCAAGCTTATCCTCATCGCCTACAGCAATGACCTTGTAAGCCTTTTCTTCCTTATTAAGGCCATCAGGGAAATCAATGAACTCAAAAGGTTGCATGGAGGAGGCAATCTCCATCTCGGTAAAGATGATATTGCTCTCGGTTAAGAGGTAGCGACGAGTAGAGTATGCGTGGATAACGCAATCAGCGCGGCGAGCAGCAGCTTCAAGATCAATAATGTCCTGAGCTGCAAGATAGCTAACTTCGAGATCTTGATTGATGTCATCAAGATTAATTAAGGAACCGCCATTAAAGCAGACACAGTAGCCATGACCTTTATCAAGACCCAAGGTTTTAGCAAAGCCTTGAATACTTTCAGGTGCACGACCAGTACAAATGGCTACAGTAACACCCATTTCTTGAATCTTATGAACAACCTTAATGAGACGCTCAGAGAAAGTCTTATCCTCTCTTAAGGTAGTGCCGTCCATATCTAAAGCAACCAGCTTTACAGGCGGCATAGTCTCGAGGTTTGGTAAGGTCATGTCAGAGTTCTTAGCCTCTTCACTAACCTCAACTGTCATGTACTTAGTTTCGAGCTCTTCTTGAGTCTTGCTATCAAGGTGTTCTAATGACATAGGTTTCAGCTTCAAAATAAATAATCATGCACAAAGTGCTCTAAACCTGATAAGGCTGGAAATGATCCTGCCCCAAGGCTCAATAATAATAGCCTAAAACTTGAATGTTTGTCACACTTTGCAAAATTAGCTTCACAAAAAACTACCCTCCACAAAATTAACTAAAGCATGTTTTGCGACTCTCCATAAATGCATGACAAAGTAGAGTCTTTATAAGCTGTATTTTCAAAACCAGCATAGCGATGCAATCATAAATAAAGATTACACAACTATCATTACACTATTTATTGCAGGCAAAAAATAAGGCAGAGCCTTTGCAGGTTCTGCCTTATCTATAATTCTTTAGTTCGCTTTTACGTAAGAGCTATTACTTAGCAGGAACGATGTTAACCTTAACAACAGTCTTAACGTCAGCGTGGAACTGTACAGCAATCTCGTACTCGCCGATTGAGCGGATAACGCCCTCTGGCATACGGATCTCAGACTTGTGAGCCTCAACGCCAGCAGCAGTTAATGCCTCAGCGATGTCACGAGTACCGATAGAACCGAATAACTTGCCCTCGTCACCAGCGTTAGAACCGATGGTAACAGAACCGAGCTCTTCGAGCTTAGTAGCACGAGCCTGAGCTGCAGCTAACTCTTCAGCGATCTTAGCAGCGTACTTAACGCGATCCTCTTCGAACTTCTTTAAGTTCTCTTCGTTAGCTAAAACAGCCTTCTTTTGTGGTAACAGGAAGTTACGAGCGTAACCGTTGCGTACCTTAACCTTGTCACCGAGACCGCCTAAGTGGGCGATCTTATCGAGCAGAATAACTTCCATTTAGAAAATTCCTTTTAATCTTTGAAGCCAATTAAAACAAAGAGTGAATTAACGGCTGTGAAGATCGGTGTAAGGTAACAGAGCTAAGAAGCGAGCACGCTTGATAGCAGTAGCAAGCTGACGCTGGTACTTGGCGCTGGTGCCAGTAATGCGGCTTGGAACGATCTTGCCAGACTCGGTTACGTAGTTACGTAATAAAGCTACGTCCTTGTAATCGATCTCAGAAACACCCTCAGCGGTGAAACGGCAGAACTTACGACGATGGAAATAACGGGCCATTTACTAGTCCTCCAAATTAAGCTTCTACAGCTGAAACTTCAGCATCAGAAGACTCGTCACGGTCGCCACGGCGACGGGTGTCGTTGTCCTCACGAGCTGCACGACGGTCCTCGCGAGCCTTCATCATTGGAGATGGCTCGGTAACTGGGCCTGAAGTGCGGATGACTAAGTTACGGATTACAGCGTCGTTGAAACGGAAGTTGTTCTCAATGCTGTCAATAGCCTCTTGCTCAGCCTCTACGTTCATTAAAACGTAGTGTGCCTTGTGAAGCTTTAAGATAGGGTAAGCAAGCTGACGACGGCCCCAATCCTCAAGACGGTGAATCTTGCCGCCAGTCTTCTCGATCTCGCCCTTGTAACGCTCGATCATGCCTGGTACCTGATCTGACTGATCTGGGTGAACCAAGAAAATGATTTCGTAGTGACGCATGAAATGCCCCTTACGGTAAAAGTCTAAAATTTTCAGTCGTATTTTAGACAAGGAAGCTGATGTAGCATCCCTTCATGGGTATGCTTACATGACTGAAGTGCGTTGTATTCTACCTGAATTTGGCCGTAATGCAAGATATAAATCACATTTTTTAGCAAGTTTCAGCCTACAACAGCCCCGATGCGCAAAAACCATCATATACAAGCCATTTAAAAAAAAGATCACAGCCTTAAGATCGCCACAAGATCTTGGCACTTACCCCAAAAAGATCTTAAAAACTCACCAAGATCACCGCAAGCTAACAGCTGTAGGCAAGTCCAAAGGGCTTACAAGATCATAAGATCTTAAATCTGTTAATTGCTCCGACCTCGTTTGACAGGATTTAACTCTAAGCCTTCCACAAAAACAGTACCTAAAAATGACAAAGCCGCCTTATGTGACTAAGACGGCTTAAGCAAATAACAATCTAAACTTACACCTCGCCTAATACAGGCATAGTGACCTTAGTTTAGCTTGATTTAATTATTTAGCAGAACGCTGACGTACTGCCTCAAAGACAGCAATACCAGCTGCTACAGATACGTTGAGTGAATCTACACCATCTGCCATAGGAATCTTGGTTAAAGCGGCGCACTTTTCACGAGTTAAACGACGCATGCCGCTATCTTCTGAGCCCATAACTATAGCAAGGCCACCGTTAAAGTCGGTCTCATAAATAGTCTGCTCAGCGCTACCATCCATACCAATGCAGCGGATTGAGCGCTCTTCAAGATCGTCCATTACGCGAGCTAAGTTGGTGATAGCAAAGAAAGGTACAGCACTAGCAGCACCTGCAGCAGCCTTACGTGCAGCAGGGTTTAAGCTTGCTGACTTGTCCTTTGGCACGATAACACCATGGCAACCACCAGCCCAAGCAGAACGCATTACGGCACCTAAGTTTCTAGGATCAGTAACGCCATCTAAGATCACGAAGAATGGAACTTCTTGCTTTTGCTCAAGCTCATCTAAGTAATCTAAAAGATCTTGCTCATTCTTAGGAGGAGTAGCCTTCATCTCAATGATGATGCCCTGATGCACACCGCCTTCGGCCTTCTCATCAATGAAGTGGCGCATAGCAGTCTGAGGCACGATACCATAGATGGACAGATCGCGGATCAGCTTACTAATACGCTTGTCATCTTCACGTCCCTTTACTACCCATGCAGAAAGGATCATATCTGGAGAGGTTTCGATAGCCTGCTCTACAGCGCTGATGCCATAAACAAGCTCACGATTGCGACTCTTCTTTTGCAGTTGCATTAATTACATTCCTAACAAAACGCATGAAGGGGCCAAGCACTACTTAGCCCCTTTTAAAAACAGTTTGCTCAAGGCAGCGCATCAATCCATCGCCCGCTCAAGCTCTATTACAAGACTACTTCTTGGTTTTTGCAGTAGTCTTTGTCTTAGCGGCTGTGGTCTTAGCCTTTGCTGCAGTGGCCTTGCTTGCAGTGGCTTTGCTTGCAGTGGCCTTGCTTGCAGTAGCCTTTGCCTTAGTGGCAGTGGTCTTTGCTGCAGTGGCCTTGCTTGCAGTAGCCTTTGCCTTAGTGGCAGTGGTCTTTGCTGCAGTGTCCTTGCTTGCAGTAGCCTTTGCCTTGGTGGCAGTGGTCTTTGCTGCACTGGCCTTAGTTGCAGTAGTAGCCTTTGCCTTAGTGGCAGTGGTCTTTGCTGCAGTTGCCTTAGTTGCAGTAGTAGCCTTTGCCTTAGTAGCGGTGCTCTTAGCTGCAGTTGCCTTATTTGCAGTAGTAGCCTTTGCCTTAGTAGCGGTGGTCTTTGATGCAGTTGCCTTATTTGCAGTAGTAGCCTTTGCCTTAGTGGCGGTGCTCTTAGCTGCAGTGGCCTTGGTTGCAGTAGTAGCCTTTGCCTTAGTAGCGGTGGTCTTTGCTGCTGTGGCCTTGGTTGCAGTAGTAGCCTTTGCCTTAGTAGCGGTGCTCTTAGCTGCAGTAGCCTTGCTTGCAGTAGTAGCCTTTGCCTTTGAGGCGGTGCTCTTAGCTGCAGTTGCCTTGGTTGCAGTAGTAACTTTTGCCTTTGTGGCGGTGGTCTTTGCTGCTGTGGCCTTGGTTGTAGTTGCCTTAGTTGCAGTGGTGGCCTTGGCCTTTGAGGCGGTGGCCTTGCTCTTGGCTGCTTCTACCTTAGCTGTTGCTTTAGCAGCTGAGGACTTTGAGACTGTCTGCTTCTTTTCAGGCTTGACGGCATCAACCATTTCCTGGAGAGCCTTGTCGACTTTCTTGGCACTTGGGCGAGTCTTAACCTTAACAGTGACCTTGGTTTCACCCTCGATCTCGTGTTCTAAGACGGCCTCTGGGATAGCCTCTTTAGCCTTAGCATTAGAGCGTGACTTGCTAGCAGTAGACTTAGTGGTCTTGGCACTTTCTTTGGTCTCAGTAGACTTAGTGCTCTTCTTGGTAGACTTTGCAGTCTTTGGAGATGGAGCAATATCCGCATCAATACGAGAGGCAGTATCGACTAAGAGCTCATCGATATCATCCTTAGCTTTCTTTTTGGCCTTAGATGCACTCTTGGACTCGAGTTCAATCACCTCAGTAGATTGAGCGCTCTTGCTCTTGCGCTTTACCTTGATAACAGCGGTGGAGTCATCTTCACTCTTAGTAGTTTTGCTCTTAGCTTTAGCTGTTGCCTTAGGAGCAGCTTTTGCCTTAGCAGCACGTGCCTTCTTTTCCTCTTCACCAGCAATTTCAGCTGCTTCTGCTGCTGCATCTAAAAGATGAGTGTCCTCACCTAAGATCGCCTCTACAGACTTGCTTAAGTCTAAGTTATTTGCCAGTGAATAAGTGATGTGTTCACGAACTACACCATCACCCTCTTTAGCTTGAACACCACGAGAGATATCACCAAGGCGACCAAAGAGTTCATCCTTAGAGTCATTGTTGATCTCAAGCTTCTTAGAGGCGGTTGCCTTAAGACGTTCTTGTTGCTCCTTAAGATCAAAACGAGCATCACTCTTACGCATCTGAGTAACAGGTACTAAGGTGATGAAGCGATACAGTGAGTTAACCTCAGCAACGCGAACCTTAATCTGATCACCGACAGAATACTTAGATTTCTGATCAACGAAGATGGTCTGAGTATTTGCATCGATTCTCATTAAGCTGCGAGAAGAGAGCATACCGTCAATGAAGAAGTCATTTAAGGTAACAAATGCACCATTGCTCATCACTGTAGATATGGTACCGTCGACAACTTCACCAATGAAGTTCTTTACGTACTCGCACTTAAGTGAGTTATCTACATCATACTCAGCATCAGAAGATGCAATCTCGCGCTCTGAACAACGCATACCTAAGTTAACTAAGGCATCGTGAGTGTAACGTTGTGAACCAATCTTGCCCCACTCGCGCTTCTGCTGCTTTTCTAAGATGTACTTAATTACACGGTGGATCTGCAGATCAGGATAGCGACGAATTGGAGAGGTAAAGTGAGCGTAGTTCTCTAATGCCAAACCAAAGTGACCCACGTTTTCTGGTGAGTACTTGGCCTTAGACATAGCACGCAGAAGCTGCAGCGAGATCACCTGATGAATACCATCAGATAACTTCATCACTTGATTAGAGACATCTCTAAAGTCTAATGGAGTTGGCTCATACTGATGACGAAGATCAATACCATAGCGAGAAAGAATAGTTCTAAGCTTATCGAGCTTCTCTGGAGTTGGTTTCTCGTGGATACGGTATAAGGTCTCATACTTATACTTACCAACGAAGCTAGCTGCGCAGATATTAGCAGCGATCATGCACTCTTCGATGAGCTTATGAGCTTCATTGCGATAATCAGGCTCTATGCCCTTAACCTTCCAACGCTCGTTGAACAGGAAATGCACCTCAGTGCTTTCAAACTCGAATACACCGCGCTTATCACGAGCCCTATCAAAGGCCTGATACAGCTCATAAAGATCTTTAATCCATGGAATACACTTCTCGTGCTCTGGATCAATGGCACGATCTTCGGTGATCATGGCATGAGCCTCGGTATAAGTCAGTCGAGCATGAGAGTTCATTACCGCTGGATAGAACTCGTAATCACCAATCTTACCGTCCTTATCAACCACCATTTCGCACACCATACACAGACGGTCAACGTTTGGATTTAAAGAACAGATGCCATTGGAAAGCTCCTTAGGCAGCATTGGAATTACATAGAATGGGAAATAGACAGAAGTAGTACGCTCTAACGCCTCGGCATCGATAGCAGATCCGGTACGTACATAGTAAGACACGTCAGCAATAGCTACGTATAGGCGGAACTTATCGCCCTCTTTCTTACAGTACACAGCATCATCAAAGTCACGAGCATCTTCACTATCAATGGTGACTAAAGGTAAATCTCTTAAATCAACACGACCTTTGATATCGTTCTTTTGCACTACCTCAGGAATATTCTTAATAGAGTGCTTAACGGTATCTGGCCAAGTGCTTGGAATATTGTGGTCAAGCACAGCCTTGCAGATGAAAGTATGTAAAGAGCCAGTTCCATGCACGACTTCGCGTGGACGAATTATTAAGACATTTGGGCTCTTACGTGCCACGATCTCAGTAATTACTAAGTCACCAATACTAAATGGCACGCCATCTTTAGTTGTATCAATATGATAGGCGTTAGCGATACCACGCTCTCTAAAGTAGATCATATTGTTTTCAGATGCTTCGCCAATGAGCATCTTACGCATGGTAACAATAGATTGTACGTAGGCTGTGTTTAAGAAAGTGTTGATTACAACACGTACTTTATCGCCTGGAATCACCACAAACTTACTAAAGAGTGGGTAAACGCCGCCCTCATCGGTGAAACGTAATTCGCTAGTGGTGAGGTTGGATGGCTGTTGTGAAGGAGCGCAGCTAACCATGCCCTCAGCTACTCGCTTAAAGCCTGCTGAGACAAAGCCTGCACCCTCACCTACATACTCAAGGGCACCCTCATCAATGAGCTCTTGTAAGGTATCGATGTAGTCTTGAACGGTGAAATCCTGAGTTGGGCCTTCAAAGCCTACAGAAGAGAGCGAGAAACCAAGCATGATGAGGTTGCCGTTAGAGACAAAGTCTTCAATACGGCCATGTTTGGTCGCAGCGCACACGTAAAGCGCAGTTTTGAAATCAGTCTTGATATCGCCCTTTGGTGCACGATCAAAGTTTAAAAGCTCAGAAAACACTTGAACTGCCTGCGGGCGCTTCACTTCATGAGCAATTGCAGCTGCTGCAGTTTGCAGCTCGCTTTTACCGTAGTTTTTTGCCATAAGATTATCCTCAATTCGCAAAGCAGAAAATGCAGTCGTCAAACCGTGTTTTTGCTTCAAACCATCACACCAATAAGTATCTTGGTGTAGTAGAGCCTATTAAGCTAACATACCACATGATCAATCGTAGATACCTAAATATGCAACAAAAAGCTCACTAGAATAAAGTCAAGTTAAGCACTAATGCGCTGATAAACACTAAGAATATAAACTTGCTACCTAAGGCTTTTTAGCACAAGAAAGTACAGTGGCTGTGCTTGGTTATGCAAGCGCACTCAAGCACTAATGAGATAGTTCTTAGCATAGCACCAAAACACGCTCGCACACCGCTTTTGCGCTACTTTAGGCAAAAACTTTTATAGAAATTCTGCAATAGCTTCATTGACCATGATCTTGCCTTCATCAGTTAAGGCAAAACTTAAGTCAGATTCAAGCTTAATCAGTCCCTTTTTAGCCATAGATTCAAGCTGTGGTCTAAGCGTAGTTAAAGACTGCCCAGTATGCAGTAAATACTCATCTGCACTAACAGGCTCAATGCACATTCTTAAGCGATTGAGCATAAACTCAAAAGGAACTTCCTCATCAGATACAACCGTGTATTCGTTAGTGCCTAAATTAGGCCCCATATCTGCTTTGACGCATGCATCAAAGTACTCAAGATAATTTTCTGAGTTAGCAGATCGTCTAATCTCGTATGGATTAATGGAATTAAGATTCTTGCAGTTAAGTGCAGTTACTATTTTGCTAAGCTCACTTACTGAACTAAATACACTTTGTGACTTACCTTGAGCATACTCATCTTTAAGCACGGTAATCTTTTGATGCGCTGCAGCACCAATACCTAAATAATCACCATAGAGCCAATAGTTTTGATTATGCAGGCAGCGCCACTTGCCGCCAAGATTGTAGCCTGACACCTCATAATGCTCAAAGCCAGCCTTATCTAAAAGCTCAAAGCCCTCTTGCTCAATTGCATAGAGCACGTCCTCATCAGGCAAGATTGGAGGCTTCTTACCAAAGGCGGTATCTTCTTCAATGGTGAGCTCATACCAAGATAAATGAGTGCTCTCAAGCTCTAGAGCAATCTTAAGATCATCTAAAGATTGAGCTGCATCTTGCCTAGGCAAGCCATGCATTAAATCAAGATTGTAGTTTTCAAAACCTGCCTTAATGGCATTCTTGCACGCATCAATGGCCTCTTGTTTGTTATGAATACGACCAAGGCGCTTGAGCATAGCCTCATCAAAGCTTTGTACACCAATGCTAATGCGATTAAAGCCAGCAGCTTTAAGATCACAAAGACGCTTAAGATCAATGGTGCCTGGATTTGCCTCTAAAGAAATCTCCGCTCCATCTTGTAAATAAGGCCCTACCTCTTCAAGTAAACGAGCAAAGTCTTTAGGCTCACACAAGCTTGGAGTACCGCCGCCGATATACAGCGAGATAAGCTTACGTCCGCCTAGAAGATGCACCTTGCTCTTAAACTCCTTAATGAGCATGTCGGTGTATTTACGGTCGCGCTCATCATCATTGCAAGAGGTGATGGAGGCAAAGTCACAGTATGGGCACTTATGTACACAAAATGGATAGTGCACATATAAAGAAACATCATGTCTTGAGAACAAGAACTCCTGTCTTTGCTTATAGTCCATTGCTAATGGCAAAGCAATTTTGTTTGAGCGCTCCACTGCAGCCTTTAAGTGATTAAAAAGCGTAGTGCCCTGCTCGTTTAAAAGTTCATTTGCTGTTGCAAACATATGAAGTTCTCAAGCCAAGATAATTAAGGAGTGCCACTAAATACAAAAGGCAAGCGCTTAAGCTTGCCTATGCATGATACTAAGACCTTAGCAAAGTGAGCGCTCACCTTAGCTAAAGCCTTATGTAACAAAGTAATTACTTGATGTAGTGATTGCGACGCATCTCAGCGAGCAATAAAGCTACAGCACGAGCACGGTGAGAGATGGCATGCTTAATTTGAGGTGGTATTTGTGCTGCAGTGCAACCGTTACGACCAGTCACCACAAAGAGAGGATCGTAACCAAAGCCGTTTTGACCCATAGGCTTTAAGCCAATCGAACCTTCCCACGCTGCGCCTACCACAATTGGTACAGGATCATCAGCATTCATCACAAAGGCTAAAGCCGCATAGAAGCGAGCAGTACGCTGCTCTACTGGCACATCCTTCATAAGTTCAAGTAACTTATCGTTATTGGCTTTGTCGTTACCATGCTCACCACAAAAACGAGCAGAGTTAATACCTGGAGCACCGCCTAATGCATCTACGCATAAACCAGAGTCATCGGCTAAGGCTGGCATCTTGGCAATAGCAGAAGCATGACGAGCCTTAATCAGCGCGTTTTCAATGAAGCTTTTACCAGTTTCATCAGCATCTGGAATTTTGAACTCCTTTTGAAGATGGAGCACGATACCCATAGGGCTTAACATTTCACCAAATTCACGGGCCTTTCCCATGTTGTTTGAGGAAAGAACAATATCTGTAACCATAGCTGAGCTCTGCATTTTTAGTTAAAACATTAGACAGCAATACCAATGCACCGAAAGCTAAGTAACATCGTTACCTAAGTAGTTTTTCGTGGGCAAGTTCTATGTCAGTGAATCTCATATTGTACTGTACTTATCAGCTTTGTACGTACTTTAGCACGCATAAAATCGCGTTGATGTGCTCAATGCTATCGCCCCCAAGGCATTGCTACCCCCATAGCCTAAAGCTATAGCCAAATGACTACCCCCATCTTGTCTGTACTTGTCATCTGCTGCCTGCTGCATGACCTTATGCTGTATGGCTTCATGCCTGCTCGGCTCATTGACTCATATCCACTTGGCACATTGACTCATATCCACTTGGCGCTTAGGTTAATTAAGACATAGGCTTTAGCTTGCAGCGCTATTATGCAAGTGCGGGTAAGGCTTTACTTGTAGCTCCGTCTGTATTTAGCTGCCTGCATTTTTGCGTATAAAGTTACGTGATACAGACTGGCAGGCGCTGCGAATGATTTCTTCATAAGATGGCTTGAACAGAGGCAATCTTGAGATCTCATCAATAGTAAGATTACCTGCCATGGCAATAGCAAGCTCATGGGCAATATGACCTGCATTGTGCAGACACATTTCGGCACCAAGGATTTGCTTAGTCTCCTCATCGCAGTAAATGCGCATCATGCCACCATCATTTTTAGTAATACGATACATACCCTCAGAGGCACGTACTTCACCAGCTATAAAATGACGACCGGTCTTAGCGCGAGCAACAACTTCCTCATAGCTCATACCCACCATCGCCACCTCAGGATCGGTGTTCATGATGTTAACCTTGATTGGCTTTTTAGCAGTGCTCATATTTGGATAATTAGCAGCATTAAAACCAGCAAGCTTACCTTGATAACGAGCAAAGTCGACCGTCATATTAAGATCAGTAACCTCGCCTGCAGCAAAGATGTGATCTACTGAAGTTTGCAAGGTATTTTGCTTAATATCAATACAGCCAAAACGATCTACCTTGATGCCTAAAGAGCGAATATTTAAGCCCTCAAGCTTTGGGCAACGAATGCTCGCACTGAGGATGGTTTCAACTGACAGATGATTCTCATAGTTCGTGTGGTCAAGATAGTAAATACTAAAACCACGTGAGGTCTTTTCAATGGCGGTAGTGTAAGTATTTAGCACGAGATCAAAGCGATCATTAAACTCATCGATGGTAGTGTGCATTACTGACTCATCAGTTAAGTCCCAAATACGATTAGAGCCAAAGACTACAGTCTTAACACCTAAATAAGACAAAGCCTGACCTATCTGCAAACCTTCGCGATTAGAGCCAAAGACCGCAATGGAATTTGGCAGATGGTCCATATCAAAAAAGTCGTTAGTGGTGTACACGCCGCTATCGGCACCATAACGCGATAACTCAAAAGGAATTACTGGAGCACTACCTGTAGAAATGACCGCACTTTTGAACCTCACTTGGAAGTTCTCATTGACCATAATGGTATGCTCATCGACAAAACGAGCCTTGCCAATGAGTCGGTTAGTCTCTGGAATACGGTAGATAAAAGACAGCACATCGCCTGTCTCTTTAGAGCGTGCGGCTCTTAAGTTATTGAGCACATGGTCAGTATTTAAGGAAATATCGACCTTAGATTTAGGAGATATACCGTAAGTGTCGAGCTCCATTAACGCATGACACTTCTTACCCGCTTCCATTAAGAAAGACACAGGGGTATCGCCGGTACGACGTGATGATGTTCCTAATGGACCTGACTCCACTAAGATACAGTTAGCTCCCGCCTCTGTTGCGGCTTTATAAGCTTCAATTCCTGCTGTTCCCGCTCCGATGATAACGGTATCGCACTCAAGAACAATCTCGCTCATAATCACTCAGCTCATGGATAAGCATATACTGCCTTACCATGCCCTGCTCCATCTTAGTTATTGACCCTAATATTGCTTAGATTTTGCCATATTTCATCGCGATAAAGACAGTGCACAGCGCAAAACTATAGCTAATTGCCCCAATTACATTGCACATGTGAAGATAAAAGCCGCGCATCCACCCGCATAAACTGCGGCAATTACCACATCTAAATAAGATAAAGGCTATATCCACTTTTTAGATCTAAATGAGAAGAGCAATGGGCCCCAAATGTGGATACCCATGGAGAGCCAAATTGAAATAGCAATGGGGCACAGATGTAAGACCGACGTGGCTCTAAATGGGGATCCAAATCGCGTTTGATAATATCTAACTGTGCTAGGATTTTAAGGTTTGGAGCCTAAGCTTTGGTTTATAGAGTCACAGCGGTTTACAGCACTCATAATTAAATAGCTATTATGAAGTAGCCTGAGACTGTCTTGCTTAGGCTAGGTTTGTTCGATGTGCTCAAGGAGCAAGGATGTTTGTAGATTTTTCTAAGTACTCTGGATTCATCTTCGACTTAGATGGAACCTTAATTGATTCTATGCCTTATCACATTAGCGCATGGCAACAGGTCTGCCGAGAACATGGCTATGAGATCAGCGCAGACTTTATCTACGAACGTGGTGGTTTTTCCTCACGCAACATCGTTTTAGATATAAAAAAAGCAGGTAACGACGTTGGTGATGTCGATGCATTTGTCCGTCGCAAGATTGAACTCTACCGTCAGAACCTCGAAAATGTACCGCTCTTTCCAAAGGTCTATCAAATCGCCTTAGATGCTAAAGCACGTGGCGCTAAAGTATGCATTGGTACCGGCACTCAGCGTATCAATGCACAAGATAGCGTGCGTCTACACAATATGACCAATGTTGTTGATCTTATCGTCAGCTCCGATGACGTTCAAAAGCACAAGCCGGATCCACAGACCTATCTTAAGTGCATGGAGTTTATGGGCCTTACTCCAGAACAGTGCCTGGTAATTGAAGATGGTATTCCGGGCATTAAAGCCGCAGCTGCAGCTCATATGGATTGTCTTATCGTGAACAATGACGAGTTTGTAGAGCTCGTTAAAGGCTAAAGAAATTTCCTAGCACTCTTCTACGCATGCTCTGCCAAGCAACTAATGCAGGGCATTGCATATGAGCTAAATAGACATACTCAATGTCCTATGGCCACTTGCATAAGTTAACCGCCCTCTTAGTATCTTTTAGCAATGTAGATGCGCCTGTAAGACCTATGCTGTTGCGTAGCATGGCTAAAGCTATAAGCAAGAAGTGATCGAATTGATGAGAGGATTTAAGGCTTGGGCGTGGCGGCATGTTGTATCTAGTGAGTAGATACAAAAAAAGCAGCTTAAAGCTGCCTAATTGATGGTGCCCAGACCTGGAATCGAACCAGGGACACAAGGATTTTCAATCCTTTGCTCTACCGACTGAGCTATCTGGGCAACGGCGCTTATTAAACCAAA